>DASPIV010000484.1:0-4224 GCA_035628955.1 Bordetella sp. | reverse complement strand
CGGCCAGGAGCTCCACCATGAATGCAGTCACCGAAACCGTCGACCTCCAGGCGCCGCCGACGCCGCTGGTTTTCACCGATTCCGCCGCGGCCAAGGTCAAAGACCTGCTGGCCGAAGAAGGCAACCCTGAACTCAAGCTGCGCGTGTTTGTACAAGGCGGCGGCTGTTCCGGCTTCCAGTATGGTTTCACCTTCGACGAAGCCGTCAACGAAGACGACACCGTACTCGACAAGAACGGCGTGCAGTTGCTGGTCGACCCCATGAGCTTCCAATACCTGGTCGGTGCCGAGATCGACTACAAAGAAGACCTCGAAGGTGCCCAGTTCGTGATCCGCAACCCGAACGCCAGCACCACTTGCGGCTGCGGCTCGTCGTTTTCCGTGTAAATACCGATATTCCGCCGCTTCGGCGGATACCCGGCCGGCCGTCAGGCCGGATATAGCGCGCCCAGCACACGCGCTCCACGCGCGCCCGTTACCTGCGGCACGCCAGCAGGGGTGCGGTCCAGGAAGGCCTGTGCCAACCAGGCGAACGCCATGGCCTCGACCCATTGGGCCGGTACGCCGGCGGCATCGGTAGGCTGTAGCGGCCGCTGCAGGCAGGCCGCCAGCTCGCGCATCAATCCAGGGTTGCGGGCCCCGCCACCGCATACCAATACATCGCGCGTCGCGGGCGCGGCGGCTTCCAGTGCATCGGCCACGGTTCGCGCCGTGAACCGCTGCAGCGTGGCTTGTACATCGTGAGCGGTGGGCGTGGCGCCGGCGTAGTCTTGCAGGCGCTGGTCCAGCCAGGCGGCATTGAACAGGTCGCGCCCGGTGGATTTGGGCGGCGGCAGGGCCAGCCAGGGTTCGCCAGCCAGCAAGTGCTCAAGCAAGGATGCCTGCACCTGGCCGGTGGCAGCCCAGCGGCCGCCATCGTCGTAGGGCTGGCCAGTATGGCGCTGGCACCACGTATCCAGCAGCACATTGGCCGGGCCCGTGTCGAAGCCGCGTGGCGGCAAGCCGGGCGCCAGCAGCGTCAAGTTGGCAATGCCGCCCAGGTTCAGCACGGCACGTTCGTGCGGTGCCTGGAACATGGCCGCATGAAACGGCGGCACCAGCGGTGCGCCCTGGCCGCCGGCCGCCACATCGCGGCTGCGGAAATCGGCCACGACATCGATGCCGGTCAGTTCGGCCAGCAGGGCAGGGGCGTTCAGTTGCAGCGTATAGCCCAGTTCAGGGCGATGGCGCACGGTTTGCCCATGCGCGCCGATCGCGCAGATGGCGTGGCCGGGCTGGCTGGCCTGCCGCAGTAGTGCCTGCACGGTATCGGTATATAGCCGGGCCAGAGCCTGGCCAGCCAGCGCGGCGCGATGCAGTTCGTCGGGGCCGCTGCCGTTAAGGGCCAGCAATTCGCTGCGCAGGTGGGCCGGCATGGGCAGGGCGGCCGTGGCCAGTACCTGCGGTGCTTGCGTGTCGGCCAGGCGTACCAGCACGCCATCGACGCCGTCCATGCTGGTACCCGACATCAAGCCAATGAAAAGGCGGCCGGGCGTTTCGGAACGCGGGCCGCCGGACAAGGTCATGGCAATGGTGGCGCGTGCCGCACTAGCGGCTGGCCAGGTTGGTGCTGGATTCCGGCAGGGTCTGCTGGAATTCGGTCAGCAGTGCGATCTGCTGCTTGTACGGCAGTACCGCGGCCTTGAACTGGCGAGCCTCGGCGGCATCGAGCGGACGCGACACCGGCAGGTCGGCAGCCAGCGGGTTGACCGGCCGGTTGTCAATGCGGAATTCATAGTGCAAGTGCGGGCCGGTGGCCCAGCCGGTAGAGCCCACATAGCCGATCAACTGGCCTTGCGACACCTTGCTGCCGCGCTTGATGCCGGCGGCGATGCGGCTTTGGTGCGCGTAAACCGTGGAATATTTGCCGAAGTGCTTGATGATGACCACGTTGCCGTAGCCGCGCTGCTGTCCGGCGAATTCCACCGTGCCGTCGGCGGTGGAATGGATGGGCGTGCCGCTGGGGGCGGCATAGTCGACGCCCTTGTGTCCCGTCCAGGTCTTGTGGATGGGGTGCATGCGCATGCCGAAGGTGGAACTGATGCGCGAGAATTTCAGGGCGGTGCGCAAGAATGCGCCACGCAGGCTGACGCCGTCGAAATCGTAGTAGCTGCCCGACTTGCCGTCGGGGCTGAACCAGACGGCGTTGTAGGTCTTGCCATTATTGACGAATTCCAGTGCCAGCACGCGGCCGGCGCCGGCATAGCGGCCTTGGTGCGAACGTACTTCGTACACCACGCGGAATTGGTCGCCGCGGCGGATATCGCGAATGAAGTCGACCTTGGCATTCAGGATGTCGGCCATTTGCATGGTGACCGAATCGGGCACGCCGGCGGCATCGGTGGCGCCGAACAGCGATGAGCGGATGGTGCCCACCGCCACGCGCGTCTGGCGTTCGGTGTTGTCGCTGATTTCGCGGGCGCTGTAGGAGTCGCCTGACGGCGTCACCAGCAGCATCCGGGTGGTGACCTGGCCGTTTTCTTCGTCGCCGGGGGTGTGGATATAGCGCAGCCAGACCAGCTTGCCGTCGGCGTCGGTGGCGGCCTGCATCGAGCGTCCCGGATACAGCTTGTAGATGCTGCGCGCGCTGGGGGCCTGGGTCAGGAAGCGCTGCAGGCCCGGGGCTTCGATGTCCAGGCGCTGCAGCACGGCGGCCAGGGTGTCGCCCGAGCGGATGCGGGTTTCGCTGATGAAGGGGGCGGCGCTGTCGTCGGCGCTGATGCTGACCTGGCTGGCTTCCAGCGGCAGGACGCTTTGGATCAGGCGCGACGGGGGGAGTTCGGTGCGATCGGGCTGCTGGACCATGCCCAGCGCGGCGGCACCGGCAAACAGGCCGATGGCGGTAACGAGCAAGGTGCGGCGGATAAGCCCGGCACGGCGGGGGGGGGACTCTGAGCGGGAGGCGAACAGGGTGGCAAGTTTGTTGCGGAATTTGCCAGCCGGGCTGTTTAAGCCACGATTCATCGTGCAGGACCTTTCAGGGGGGGCATGAGTTCCCCGGATACTTGGCGCCGGATGCAGGCATACCCTTGCGTGCTACGGCACGCGGCAGGCTTGCGCCCTGCGGCGCATCTTGTGGACAACGGGTGTTTAGCCAGGGCAGCAACTGTAACGGCGACAGTTGCGTATGATTAGGGCCGTATCCTATCTGATTCGCCTGGAATTTTCGACCGATTTTCGGCACTATTTGGCACTTTTTACACCTTTTTTGCGTCGTCCCGCCCCGTTTCGCCCTTGACATGTCCCAATCCGAAGCCCCCATCACCCCCGAAGTCGAAGCCGACCTGCGCGTTGCCAAGCGCGGCTGCGATGAACTGCTGGTCGAATCCGAGTTCGCCCGCAAGCTGGCCAAGAGCCGTGCCACCGGCGTGCCGCTGCGCATCAAACTGGGGCTGGACCCCACCGCGCCCGACATCCATCTGGGGCACACGGTGGTGCTGAACAAGATGCGGCAGTTGCAAGACCTGGGGCACAACGTCATCTTCCTGATCGGCGACTTCACGTCCATGATCGGCGATCCCAGCGGCCGCAATTCCACGCGCCCGCCGCTTACCCGCGAACAGATCGAGACCAACGCCAAGACCTACTATGCCCAGGCCAGCCTGGTGCTGGATCCGGCCCGCACCGAGATCCGCTACAACTCCGAATGGAGCGATCCGCTGGGCGCGCGCGGGCTGATCCAGCTTGCCTCGCGCTACACCGTGGCGCGCATGATGGAGCGCGAAGACTTCACCAAGCGCTTCAAGGGCGGCGTGCCCATTGCCGTGCACGAATTCCTGTATCCCCTGATGCAGGGCTACGATTCGGTGGCGCTGAAGTCCGACCTGGAGCTGGGCGGCACCGACCAGAAATTCAATCTGCTGGTGGGACGCGAACTGCAGAAAGAATACGGCCAGGCGCCGCAGTGCGTGCTGACCATGCCGCTGCTCGAAGGTACCGACGGCGTCGAGAAAATGTCGAAGTCCAAAGGCAACTACATCGGCATTTCCGAAAGCCCGGACTCGATGTTCGGCAAGCTGATGTCGATTTCCGATACGCTGATGTGGCGCTACTTCGAACTGCTGTCGTTCCGTACGCTCGATGACATCGCCGCGTTGAAGGCCGGCATCGAGGCCGGTGCGAATCCGCGCGATGCCAAGGTGGCGCTGGCGCAGGAAATCGTCGCGCGCTTCCATACGCCCCAGGC
>DASPIV010000483.1:0-5837 GCA_035628955.1 Bordetella sp. | reverse complement strand
GGCGACGCGCTGGCCAGCCTGGCCCGCGAACTGGCCGCGCTGGATGCCGATGATCCCGATGCCCAGGTGCACCGCGGCACGGCCATTACCCGCTTCTGGGCGCCGCGCGGCGCCGCCTCCGTGGCGCTGGACGATTCCATGACGCCGGCCCAGGCCATGGGCCGCGTTGCCGCCGAATGCCTGGACCAGATCGCGCGCAACACCGCCGTGCTGGCCGAGGTGGACACCCTGGGGGTGTATCCCGCCGGGCAATCCGAACACGTACACCAATTGCGCGTGGGCATGCGCCGCCTGCGCTCGGCATGGCGCCTGTTCGACGGCTGGACCGCGCCACCGCCGGATGCCGTGCTGCAAGGTGTGCGTACGCATTTCTCTGCCTTCGGTCTGAGCCGCGACCAGGATGTACTGAACGAAACCGTCACCCCGGTACTGCTGCAGGCGGGCATGCCGGTGATCACGTTCGAAGCGCCGCCACTCGATATCGATGTCCAGGCGATCGCGGCGGGCAAGGCCTTCCAGGGCTGGCTGCTGGACGCGCTGGAATGGAGCCTGGATGTGCAACCGCCTTCGCCGGCAACGGCCCCGGTGCCCATGGGGGCCTCCGACACCGCGCCCGAGCCGGCGTTCCGGCTCGACGGCAGTGCCGGCGCGCCCCCCGTTACGCCCACCATCATTCCCCTGGCTGCCGACACCCAGCCCCAGCCGCTGCGCAAACTGCTGGGAAATCGGCTGCATCGCTGGCATGCCAAGGTGGCCGAGCAAGGCAAGCACTTCGCCGCGCTGGACATCCCGGCCCGGCATGACTTGCGCAAGCGCGGCAAGCGCCTGCGCTACGGGCTGTCGTTCGCGGAATCATTGTTGCCGCAAAGCCGGCTGCGCGGCTATCGCAAGCTATTGTCCGAAGTGCAAGACCTGCTGGGCGAGATCAACGACCTGGCCATGGCCAAAGACTATTACCAGGCGTGCGTGGGCACGCATCCGCAGGCCTGGTTTGCACTGGGCTGGATCAGCGCCCGACTCGACAAGCTGATAGCCGAGGCGCAACAGGCATTCAACCGCCTGGCCGATACCAAGCCGTTCTGGAAATAGCCGGCGCGGGCCCGCGCCGGCCTGCTAGTCGGCCAGCAGCGCGGCCGCGAATTCGTCGGCCGCGAAGGGCTGCAGGTCTTCCATGCCTTCGCCCACGCCGATCCAATACACCGGCACCGGGCGCACGCCCTGGCTGCCGGCGGCCACGGCGGCCAGGGTGCCGCCCTTGGCGGTGCCGTCCAGCTTGGTCACCACCAGGCCTGTCAGGCCCACCGCGGCATCGAACGCGCGGATCTGCGCCAGTGCGTTCTGGCCGGTATTGCCATCAACCACCAGCAGCACTTCGTGCGGAGCGGCCCCATCGGCCTTGCCGATGACGCGGCGGATTTTCTTCAGCTCTTCCATCAGGTGCAGTTGCGTCGGCAGGCGTCCTGCCGTATCCACCATGACTACGCCGGCACCGCGCGCGCGGCCGGCATTGACGGCATCGAAAGCCACGGCCGCCGGGTCGCCACCTTCCTGGGCGATGACACTGACGTTGTTGCGGCTGCCCCATTCGATCAGCTGTTCGCGCGCCGCCGCACGGAAGGTATCGCCGGCAGCCAGCAGCACGCTGGCGCCCTGGCGCTGGAAGGTATGCGCCAGCTTGCCGATCGAGGTGGTCTTGCCGGCGCCGTTGACGCCCGCGATCATCACCACCAGCGGACTGGCGCGGCGCAGATCGAACGTGCGCTCGAGCGGGCGCAGATGGTCGGCCAATACCTGACGCAGAGCCGACTTCACCTGGGCCGCGTCTTCGATACGTTCTTTGCGCACCCGCGCACGCAAGGCGGTCAGCAATTGTTCGGTTGCCTCGAGCCCGGCGTCGGCCATGATCAGCGCCGATTCGAGTTCTTCGAACAGGTTCTCGTCGACCTTGACGCCCACGAACAGCCCGCCCAGGCTTTGACCCGTGCGCGACAGCCCCTGCTTGAGCCGGCCCAGCCAGGACGCCTTCTGGACGGGCTCGGGGGCGGGAGTGGCCGCTGCCGGCGCCTCGGATGGCCGGGCTGCCGGCGGCTGGACAGCCGGCATCTGGCCAGTGGCGGCATCGTCCCGGGGCGCAACCTCGGGCGCGGAGGAAACCGGGTCCGGCACGGCCGGTATCGGGTCGGAAGCTGGCGCATCGGCCAGGCCTGGCGCATCCGCCTGCGGCGCGGCGTCGGGCTGCGCGGGGGTGGCGGACGGGGATTTTTTCTTGAAGAAGCGGAACATGGGCGAAAGTATATTCCCATCGCCGCGCGGCAGGCCGGGCCGCCCGCGGGCCGGCTACTATTCGCCCAGGAGGTCAGTTTTCTTGAAGAAACCCAACCCGGGCAGCAAGCCCATCCGTATCGTGGCCGGCCAGTACCGGCGCACGCCCATCGCCGTGCCCGACGTACCGGGCCTGCGCCCCACGCCCGACCGGGTGCGCGAAACCCTGTTCAACTGGCTGGCCCATCTGTGGGGCGGTGAATTCGCCGACAAACAGGTGCTGGACCTGTTCGCCGGCAGCGGCGCCCTGGGTTTCGAGGCGGCATCGCGCGGCGCCGGGCAAGTACTGCTGGTCGAGCACGACCGCACGGCGGTAGCCGCCTTGCGCGCGCTGCGCGACAAGCTGAACGCGGCTACGGTACGGGTACATGCCGGCGAGGCCATGCAGGTCGTCCAGCGCATGGACGCGTCGCGCTTCGACCTGATCCTGCTCGACCCTCCCTTCGGCCAGGGCTGGCTGGCGCGGCTGTGGCCGCTGCTGCCGGGCATCCTGACCGAGCACGGGCTGGTCTACGCAGAGTCCGAAGCCCCCCTGGACCCGCCCGCCGATTTCGACATCGTGCGGCAGGACCAGGCAGGTGCCGTCCACTATGGATTGCTCCAATTTGCTGCAATGCGGAAATAGGTCAATAATCCAGAGTTCGGAGGAAGGTGTACGCCAGTTATAAGGATACGGAGCCAGCATGATTACCGCCGTCTACCCAGGTACGTTCGACCCGCTAACCCGCGGCCATGAAGATTTGGTGCGCCGCGCCGCCTCGCTGTTCGACAAGGTGGTGGTGGGCATCGCCTACAGTCGCAACAAGAAGCCGTTCTTCAGCATCGAGGAACGCGTCGAGATCGCCCGCGAAGTCCTGGGCCACTACCCCAATGTCGAAGTGCAAAGCTTTGCGGGCTTGCTCAAGGACTTTGTGCGCGAACAGAACGGCCGCGTCATCGTGCGAGGCCTGCGCGCGGTGTCCGACTTCGAGTACGAGTTCCAGATGGCCGGCATGAACCGCCACTTGCTGCCCGAGGTCGAGACCATGTTCATGACCCCGTCGGACCAGTACCAGTTCATCTCGGGCACCATCGTGCGCGAGATCGCGCAACTGGGCGGCGACGTCAGCAAGTTCGTGTTTCCTTCCGTCGAACGCTGGCTGCAGGCCAAGGCCAAGGAACACCGCGAGCAATCCTGGCCGGCGGGCTGAGTCGGCCTCTTGCGCGGCGGCGCTACAATGGCTGTCAACCCGCCGCTATACCCCTGCCATGGCTCTGAAAATCACCGAAGAATGCATCAATTGCGACGTGTGTGAGCCGCAGTGCCCCAACGAGGCCATCTCGATGGGGCCCGATTACTACGTCATCGACCCCGACCTCTGCACCGAATGCGTGGGCCACCACGATGAACCCCAGTGCAAAGTGGTGTGCCCGGTCGAGTGCATTGAATTACACCCCCAATGGCACGAAGGGCAAGACGCCCTGATGGCCAAGTACCGGCGCCTGACGGGCACTTCGTGAGTCCTCCCGACGCCAGCCTCGCCGCGCCGCTGCGCCAGCCGCCCGCGCGCGACCTGTCTGTTTCGGCAGTGGTGGCTGGCTTGGTGGCGGTGCTGGTCAGTTTTGGCGGCACCGCCGTACTGATGGTGCAGGCCGGCCATACCGCAAACCTGGATGCCGCGCGCATCGGGTCCTGGCTGGGCTCGATCTGCCTGGTACTGGGATTGGGCGGACTGGTGATCAGCCTGCGCAGCCGCGTGCCGGTGGTAATGGCCTGGTCGACTCCGGGCGCCGCGCTGCTGGTCACGGCGCTGGCGGGCGTGCCGTTCGACCAGGCCGTGGGCGCATTCGTCCTGGCCTCGCTATTGACGCTGGCGTGTGGCCTGTTCGGCTGGATCGACCCCATCATGCGGCGCGTACCGGCCGAGATCGCCAGCGCCATGCTGGCCGGCGTGTTGCTGGATTTCGGCCTGGGCATTTTCACGCGCATCGGCGAACAACCGGCCCTGGTGCTGGCCATGTGTGCGGCGTACCTGCTGGGCAGGCGCTGGGCGCCGCGCTATGCGGTACTGGCAGTCATGGCGATCGGGCTGGGCGTGGCGGGCGCGGCGGGCCAGGTACGCCTGGATGGCATCGACTGGCAATTGACCGAATTTGTCTGGACCACGCCGACGTTCTCGTGGTCGGCCGCGGTCAGCGTGGGGATCCCGATTTTCGTAGTGGCGCTGGCTTCGCAGAATCTGCCCGGGCTGGCCATCTTGCAGGCTGCGGGCTACCGCCCCGCCGCATCGCGCCTGGTGGCCGCAACCGGCCTGCTGGGGCTGGTGGCCGCCCCCTTCGGCGCGCACAGTGTCACGCTGGGCGCCATCACCGCGGCCATCTGCACCGGCCCGGAGGCCCATCCCGATCCATCGCGCCGTTATATCGCCGCGGCCACTTACGGGCTGGCCTATGCCTTGCTCAGCGTGGTGGCCGGTGCGGTGGCGGTGTTTTTCCAGGCCTTGCCGGCGGCCCTGATCGCCGCGCTGGCCGGCCTGGCCCTGCTAGGCGCCATCCTGGGCGGGCTGTCGGGTGCCATGGCCAATCCGCAACGGCGCGAGGCCGCCCTGGTCACGCTGCTAGCTACGGCATCGGGCTTCAGCGCGTGGGGTATCGGCTCGGCGTTCTGGGGCTTGGCCGCGGGGTTGCTGGCCCACGCGGTACTGGAATACCGGCGGCGCTAAGCCACGGCTGCTGCCTGCATAGCCAAGTGTCTGACTCCCGCAGAGTATCAGACACCTATGACGACGCCTATGCCGGCCAATGCACGGCGTCCATGTCGGGGTGCACTTTCAGCAGGCGGCAGGGAATCTGCAGGAAATTCGATAGCCAGGCCGCGGCCAGCTCGCCTTCGTCGACTACATCCACCGTCTGGTCGCCAATGCGGATCTGGTAGCGCACGCTGTCGTCGTCTTCGATGACATCCAGCGGGATATCCATGCGCAGCATGCCTGGCGCCTTCATGACCAGATAGCCCAGCCGCAATTCGATGGCGATGTCGGCAAGCCGCGGGCACAGCGCGCGGTTGAGCCAGGTGCCGGCGTCGTTGGCCACCAGCCAGCGCTTTTGATACGGCTGCGCCTGGGCCTGCGAGGTTTCGCCGCATTCGGCGACAGGCTGGAATGCGGATGTGCTCATTTGCCCAAAAGTCCTTTCAGTGCTTTGTCGAGTTGCGGAGCAACGCCGCCGGCCTTGTTGCCAACGGCTTCCTTGAGTTTTTTCTCGAGCCCGCGCTTGAGCGCTTCAGTAGCCACGCCGCGCCACTGCACGGTGTAGACCGGCTTGTCGAACGGGCCGCTGATCAAGACCGGAATGGTGATGCCCTTGAGTTCTTCGAGATCGGCGCCGTCTTGCCCGGTGCTGGTGTTGACCACGCGCACCTTGGCCACGAAATTCAGCGTCTTCTGGACGAAATCGATGGCGGCCGGGTCGCCCTGCGACACGCGCAGCAGCGGCGACGCCATGTCCAGCCGCTTGGCATGGGCCACGCCTTTGAC
>DASPIV010000482.1:0-4447 GCA_035628955.1 Bordetella sp. | reverse complement strand
TACGCCAATATGCAAAAGGCCGCCTGAGCCATGACCCAAGCTGTAACCGCCCTGCCCCACGGGCCCGGCCACGCCGGACACCACGACGACGGATCCAAGACCGTATTCGGGTTCTGGATCTATCTGATGAGCGACCTGCTTATTTTCTCGGTCCTGTTCGCCACATTTGCGGTGCTGTCGAAAGCCACCGCCGGCGGCCCCACCGGCAAAGAACTGTTCGACCTGTCGTTCGTGCTGGTCGAGACCATGCTGCTGCTGATCAGCAGCTTCACCTTCGGCATGGCCATGCTGAACCTGCATGCGGGCCGCAAGCGGCGTGTCATGGGCTGGCTGTGGATCACCTTCCTGTTCGGGGCCGGCTTCATCGCCATGGAAATCTATGAATTCCACCACCTGATCACCGAAGGCGCCGGGCCGCAGCGCAGCGCCTACTTGTCGGCGTTCTTCACCCTCATCGGCACCCACGGCCTGCATGTGACGTTCGGGCTGGTCTGGATCGTGGTCATGATAGACATGCTGCGCCGCCATGGCCTGGATGCGATCAATACCCGCCGCCTGGCCTGCCTGAGCCTGTTCTGGCACTTCCTGGATATCGTCTGGATCTGCGTGTTCACCTTCGTCTACCTGCTGGGAGCGCTCTGATGTCGCACCACACTCTCGCCACGGCGGGCCATGAGCATGGCCACGACAGCGCCGCCCATGGCACCCTGAAATCGTATCTGGTGGGCTTCGGCCTTTCCATCGTCCTTACCCTGCTGTCGTTCGGCCTGGCCATGTCCGGCGCCGTGCCGCGCTCGCTGGCCTTGCCGGGCATCATCGTGCTGTGCGTCGTCCAGTTGCTGGTGCAACTGGTGTTCTTCCTGCACATGGGCACCTCGCGTACGCAGCGCGACAATCTGTCGGCCTTCGTGTTCGCCGTGTTCGTCATCGCGATCATCGTGGGCGGCTCGGCCTGGGTGCTGCACAACATGAACGCCAACATGATGCACCCCATGCCCGCGGGGATGTAGGCCGGCCCATTTGCCGCGGCCAGCCGGCTCCGGTATACTGCCGTCCGCGTCGATACACGCGGCGGCGCCAAGCTGCCGCTCGCATCGGCGCCCAGGCAAATGCGGCACCGGGGGTGCTTAGCTCAGTTGGTAGAGCGGCGCCCTTACAAGGCGTAGGTCACAGGTTCGACCCCTGTAGCACCCACCACCCCCACATCAGGCACTCGGTCTTCCGAGTGCCTTTTTGTTTGCCTTCCAGGTGTCAGGCACCTGCCCCTACCGGACGCAGTCCAGCCCCCAAAACACAAAAGCCCTTGAGATTGCGGCGCGGCACGCCGATTCAAGGGCTTTTTCGGGTTGCGGCGCCGAGCGCCGCGCAACGCCGCTACTTAATTGACAGCATCTTTCAGGGCCTTGCCCGGACGGAACTTCGGCACCTTGGCTTTCTTGATCTTGATGGTTTCGCCGGTGCGCGGATTGCGGCCCGTACGAGCGGCGCGCGCCGACACGGCGAAGGTGCCGAAGCCCACCAGCGTGACCGTACCGCCCTTCTTGAGCGTGGTCTTGACGGCACCGATCAGGGCGTCAAGCGAACGGCCGGCGGCAGCCTTGGAAATATCGGCCTTGCTGGCGATATGATCGATGAGTTCGGTTTTGTTCATTCAGGTTTACCCCTCACAAGGTATTGGTTCTGTCGGGCGCGCACTGGCGTCGCGCAAACATGTCGACGCCGGCCAACGGAAGAACGGACGAGTGGAAATGCTTCTGGGCACTGCCAAGCGCAACTTCAAAATTGCTGCGTCGCGGAGACTTCAGCGCAACAATGCTGTGATGAAGTGTCGGCGACGCAGAGACGTATTAGGCCTTGCGTCGAAGCGGCTGTCAAGAGAAAAGCTTGCGGCAAGCCGCGCCAATACTAGCTTTTACGGCTGGCCGCAATAAGTTAGCCTGCCCACAAGAGTTTTCGTGACATGTCCGCAACGTCGCCGCGCGGCTCGTCACACCTCGCCCCAACGACGCAGCAAGTTGTGATAAATGCCGGTCAGTTGCACAATCGACGGATGCCCGGGTGTGTCCTGGTTCAGGCGTTGAATGGCCACATCCATGTCCAGCAGCAGACTGCGCTGGCTGTCTTCGCGCACCAGGCTCTGCATCCAGAAAAAGGCACTGATGCGCGCGCCCCGCGTTACCGGGTTCACCTTGTGCAGGCTGGTTCCGGGGTACAGCACCATATGCCCGGCCGGCAGCTTTACCTCGCGCGGACCATAGGTGTCGTCAATCACCAGTTCGCCGCCATCGTACGAATCGGGGTCGGAAAAAAACAGCGTCGCAGACAGGTCGGTGCGCACCTGCTCGGACGTGCCAGGCACTACGCGCACCGCATTGTCGACGTGATAGCCGAACGCCTCGCCGCCTTCGTAACGGTTGAACAGCGGTGGAAATATTTTGCGCGGCAGCGCGGCCGACATGAACAAATTGTTGGCCGACAGGCGCTGCAGGATCAGCCCGCCCAGTTCCTGGGCAAGCGGATGCTGCTCGGGCAACTGGCGGTTGTGCTTGACTTGCGCCGATTGATGGCCGGCCGTCACCCGCCCATCGACCCAGTCGGCCTGTTCCAGGCCCTGGCGTATCCGCGCCGCGTCGTCGGCACTGAAAACATCGGCAATTTGTATAAGCATGAGAGGGCCCGCGGGAACGGAAGGCGTGGAATTACGCCAGACAGGCCTGCAAGGCCTGGTCGAAATCGAACAGCAGATCGGCCTGGTCTTCGATACCCACAGATACCCGGATGAGGCTGTCGGCGATACCCATCTGCGCGCGGCGCTCGGCACCCATTTCGTAATAGATTGTGTGGGCGGCCGGTAGCGCCAGGCTGCGCGTATCGCCCAGGTGCGTGGCCATCAATACGATTTTCAGGCGGTTCAGGAAATCGAAACAATCGACGCCGTCCGCCAGCTCGATGCCCAGCAGGCCGCCGAAGCGCTGGCCGAAGAGTTCGGCGGCGCGCTGGTGCTGCGGATGGCTGGGCAACCCCGGATAGTGCACCTTGGCCACGCCCGGATGCGGCTCGAGCATGCGCGCCAGCGCCATGGCATTGCTGCAGTGCGCGGCCATGCGCAAGGCGAGCGTCTCGGCCCCGATGGCGATACGGTGGGCCGAGTCGGCCGACAAGGTGCCGCCCATGTCGCGCAGCCCCTTCTTCTTGACCTGCAGCAGCCCCCAGCCCGTGGACGGACCCTTGCGGTAGCTGTCGTAGATATTGGCATAGCCCGACCAGTCGTACAGGCCGGTATCGGTGATGGTGCCGCCCAGCGCGTCGCCATGGCCGCCGATGTACTTGGACAGGGAATTCATGACCAGCGACGCGCCTACCGTACGCCCCTGGAACAGCCAGGGCGAAGTCAGGGTGTTGTCGATCATGTACACCAGCCCGCGCTCGCGGCACAGCGCGCCCATGCCGGCCAGGTCGGCCAACTGAGTGCCCGGGTTGGCGATGGTCTCCGTGAACACCATGCGCGTATTGGGCCGCAAGGCGGCGCGCACCTGGGCAATATCGGTAGGATCGACGTAGCTGACCTCGACGCCCAGCTCGGCCAGCGTGCCCAGCAGGCTGTTGGTGTTGCCGAACACGTACTGGCTGGACAACAGGTGGTCGCCCTTGCGCAGCAGGGTGCTGAATACCGCCGCCAGTGCTGCCATGCCGGTGGCGAACGACACCGAACCCACGCCCCCTTCCATCTGGCTGATCTTGGCTTCCAGCGCCGTCGTGGTGGGCGTGCCCTGGCGGCTGTAGGTGAATCCGGCCTTGCCCTGGAACACCGCCGCCAGTTCGCGCGCGTCGGCGTAGGCGAACTCGGACGAGGTATGGATGGGCTTGTGCACGGCGCCATGCTCGACGGACTGCTGGCGGTCGGAATGAAGAATCGTGGTGGTAAAGCCGTTCTGGTGCATGATGAAAACTTGGAGTGAGGACGGCGATGGCCGCCCGAGGGTAGGCGCAGCCGGAAAAGTTTACTCCTGCCGCTGGCGCACGGCCTCGTACAGGCAGACGGCGCTGGCCACGCTGACGTTCAGGCTTTCGACCGAACCCAGCATGGGAATATTGACCAATTGATCGCAGGTTTCGCGGGTCAGGCGCCGCATGCCTTCGCCTTCGGCGCCCATCACCCAGGCCAGCGGCTGGCGCGCATCGACGGCGTGCAGGCTGTGGCCAGCCTGGTCATCGGTACCCACGACCCATACACCGCGCTCTTTCAGGGCGCGCAGCGTACGCGCCAGGTTGGTGACAGTAATGTAGGGCACCGTATCGGCCGCACCGCAGGCCACCCGTTGCACAGTACTGTTGAGCCCCACGGCGCGGTCGCGCGGCGCGACCACGGCGTGCACGCCGGCCGCATCGGCGGTACGCAGGCAGGCCCCCAGGTTGTGCGGATCGGTGACCCCGTCGAGCACCAGCA
>DASPIV010000481.1:0-27248 GCA_035628955.1 Bordetella sp. | reverse complement strand
CTTGATGGTGTGGGTAGAACCCGGGCGAGACCGCAACTGGAACATCGCGGCCGCTATCCGCGATAGCTACCGGCGCAATCTGAAGATACTGAACGGCGACTATCCCAAGCCTTACGCACTGTTCGGCAATCAATGGCAGATTCCTCACTGGGAGACCGGCGCACCGGGCATGGCCCGCTTTGCCGAAGCTGTATTGGCGGGGCAGGTGTGCGATCCGCTATCGCCTACCGGCGAGCGCAAGCCGCTGTTCGTCAACGGCAGCATTCCGAACCATGGCGTGCTGGGACGGCGCGCCGCGGCCGGGTACCTGCAGCGGACCGCAACCGAGCTTGGCGTGCGCGGCCTCGACGCCACGCCAGTCGAGCGCGCGGCGGGCCTGATGAACCAGTCATCGACGATGTTCCGGCAATTGCGTTACGAAAGCGACATGCGCAAGGCCGGCTTGCTGGTCAAGCAAATTGCCACCGCCGAGCTCGACGCCTTGTCCGCCATGAAGGCCGGCTGGGAAAGCGTTCGGCAACTCGACCTGACTTAACTGCAACCCGAAGGAGGCTGCTGATGAAGACGAAACTGTTTGCCAGACTGGCGATCCTGCTTGCCGCGCTTTCTACGCCATGGTCCGCCTTTGCCCAGGATTTTCCCGACCGGCCCATCACGATCATTGTTCCCTACACGCCGGGCGACGGTCCCGATGTGATCGCCAGGCTGGTCGGTGCCGAGATCAGCGAGCGCCTGGGCCAGACGGTGGTGATCGAGAACAAGGCCGGCGCTAGCGGGCAGATAGGCCTGAGCGCCACCGCGAAGGCACCGCCGGATGGCTATACGCTTGGAGTGGGCCTGGTAACCAACCTGGCGCTGGCCAGCCATACGTACAAAGATCTGCCATACGATCCGCTGAAAGACTTCGCGCCGGTGGCCCTCGCCACCATGAATTACCTGGCATTGGTGTCGCGGCCGGACGCACCCTTCAAGACGGTACCCGAGATGATCGCCTGGGCCAAGGCGAATCCCGGCAAGCTGCAGATCGGTACCACCAGCATGGGCGGCCTGCCTCACATGTCGTTTGAACTGCTGGCGCATATGTCGGGCATCAAGTTCATGAATGTGCCCTACAAGGGCAACGGGCCTATCGTCGCGGACCTGACGGGTGGACGGATCGACCTGGGGGTGACTTCGTACACCAGCAATGCGGCCCTGATCGAAGCGGGGCGATTGAACTTGCTGGGCATTACCTATCCAACCCGCGATCCCAAGTTGCCGCAGCTGCCCACCATCGCCGAATCCATCAAGGGGTATAGCTCGGTGGGATGGTTCGGTTTCGTGGCACCGGCAGGAACGCCGCAGGCCATCGTGGACAAGCTCAATGCCGAGATCAACCGCGCCTTGCAGCAGCCGAAATTGCAGCAGACCCTGAGCGCCCTGGGTTTGATTCCGGTAATCGAGTCGCCCGAGTACTTCGCCAAGCTGCTCAAGAGCGAGAACGAGAAATTCAGCAAACTGGTTGATGAGATCGGCTACCAGCCGCAATAGCGGCCAACCCGCAAGCAACACGCAGATAACCCGTAAACGCATGGCACCGTGGACAGAGGATGATATGAAAGAGACCGACAAAGCACCTAGCTACGAACCTTTCGGATGGCATCATTGGCACAACGACTTCTGGATGTCGTACCAGTTCCGGCGCGGACTGGGGGAAACCCAGGAGGGCGGCGGGGCGGTCAGCGAAGTCTTCCAGGCCGGCAGCAAGATCGTCGCCAACGATTTCGAAAGCTGGTATCGCGAATGGACGCATATCGCCGAACGCAACGATCGCCGCGGCGACGAAGAGATGGCACGCCACCATGTGCGCAGCGCCATGAATTGCTGGCTGCGCGCGGCAAATTATTTCCGCGAAGCGGAATTCTGGCTGGCGGCGGACGACCCGCGGCGGCTGCCCACCTTCGATCGCTGCGAGCGGGCCTCGCACAAGTTCCTGGGGCAACTGACTCCCAGGGCCGAGATCGTCGATATTCCCTACGAGCCCGGCAAGCCGCTGCCGGCCTATTTCATCCGATCGGCCAATGGCGGCGACCGCCAGCCCGTGCTGATTTCCGTGGGAGGCCTGGATTCGTTCAAGGACGAATTGTGGTTCATGACCGGGCGGGGTGCCTTGCAGCGCGGTATGTCGGTGCTGCTGGTCGATGGCCCGGGCCAGGGCGGCGCCTTGCGCCGGCACGGGCTGGTGACGCGGCACGATTACGAGGTGCCTATCGGCAAGTGCATAGACTGGCTCGCACAACGCGATGATGTCGACGCCTCGCGCATCGCGCTGAGCGGGTCCAGCCTGGGTGGCTATTACGCCGCCAGGGCCGGTGCCATGGAGCCCCGTTTGGCGGCGTGCATTTCCCATGGCGCAATGTGGGACATCCATGAACGCTGGAAGACCCGCGACGACAGCCATGGCCTGGCGGGCCACATCAAGTGGGTATTCGGCGCAAAAAGCATGGCCGAGGCTACCGAGATTTCCAGGCCCTTCACTCTGGAAGGCGTGCTCGAACACATGAAATGCCCGTACTTGATCATTCATGGCGGCCATGACGTACTGGGTGTCGAGGCCGTGAAAAAAGTGCATGACTACGCCACCCGGCACGGCGTGAACGCCACGCTGCGCCTGACCAGCGAAGAAGAAACCGGCGCCGAACACTGCCAGCACGACAACCCCACCCTGGGACAGGAATTGATGCTGGACTGGCTGGCCGATGTCTTCAAGATCGACCAGACACGGCTGGCGTTCTATCCGGGGTAACGGACAGGGCGATAAGCGGATCCGGCATAAAGTGCCGGATCTCAGACAATCTCTAGTTCGACGTCGGTCTTGCCCAGAGACACATGGGCGTCCACGGCCGCGTCTTCCGGCACCTTGATACCGCGGCTTGCGCCCGGCAAGCTGCATGGCTCCGATAAAGCAAGCCGAATAACCGACCCCGAATAGCTTTCCGGGGGTTGGTTATTCGGTTTGCCCCCGCCCGGCGTGCAGGCGCTTTGCGTGGCGCTGCCTCACCAGTTAATGCAGTTTTTGCAATCTGCATCGTTTGGGTGCAATTATTTCTGACTCTATCAGAAATTGTTTCGTTCGCGTAGCCGGAAATCAGTAGTTAGGCGCTGAAACGCCTGCGTGATGCGATTTATCAAATTACGGAGTCATCCGAGCCCATAACATGACATCTGTTCGCTCCCCTGACCGGAAGCGGCAACGGCAAGCAGCCGTTCATTATGTGGATCAACTACTAAGTAATTTGAATGAGCAAGCTGGGCATTTGGGTGGACTACGAGCAGAAAATCGTGTGCAACGAGTTGCACCGGCAAGAGCTGATCTCGTTCGGCGATTGGGTACTTGATGCAAGCGACTGCAGAAATACCTTTTCACTCACCACCTATCAAGGTTATCACCTTTGGGCGATGCCGTGCCTGCGCCTGATGCGAAAGCATCCTGCGCTGGCACGCAGCCTGGCTGTCGCGGTTCGCTGGATGGCGGCGGACATCAAGTACCAGAAGGGAATCAATACACAGCGTCATTGGCGGGGTTGGCTGGTGCGTCGCGGCATCTTCTGGCCTGCCAACTGGCTACTAGGTCATTGCGTTTCGCTACTGAGTCAATGGTTTCCGCATGCCTCTCGTGTCGCACTCAGAAAAATGACCGGCAACTAGGTCCACATGGTTTTGCAGTTCAATCTTCACTAGGTTCCAATGTCATGAAAAAAATAGTCCTCAATGCTCTGGTTTCCGGTTTCCTGGCCACGATGGCGGGCGCCGCCCTTGCCGCCGACACGGGCAACATCTCGTTCGTCGGCGAAATTACCACCTCAGCATGTTCGATCGGCGGTGGCCAGCAAGGTACCGACATGATTGTCCCGATGGGCAGCATCTCGACGAACATGTTCAGCAGCGGTCTGGGATCCAAGAGCCCCGAGGTCGATTTCACGATCAGCCTGCTCGGCTGCGACACCACCGTTGCCAATACCGCGCACATCGCGTTCCGTCCGGGCGCCGGTAGCGTGGTCGACTCCCGCCTGCTCAGCCTGGAAAGCGGTGCTGGCGCCCAAGGCGTCGCCGTGGGGCTGGCCACGGCAAGCGGCACCGCCATTGTCGTAGGGGGGGCCGCAGGCAATTACAGCCTGATCGAGGGCACCAACATCCTGCGATTCAAGGCATTCTACGAAGCGACGGCTGCCACGGTGACGGCGGGTAGCGCCAACGCCCGTGCGGTGTTCGAGGTCACGTACTCGTAAGTAGCCGGGAACAGCCAACCAGCGCGAGTTCCTTCGTGCAGGCCGTCTCCGAAATGGGCTGGCCTGCATGAACAATGCAGTTCGTGCGGCAGGCATCCCGTGCCTTGCGTGCCAGAGCAGGGTTCAACGCGTGCGCCACCTGTGCGGTGGCGACCATTCCGTGCCTGGTTTCCGAGTCGTCGCGCCCTTGTCCTGGGTTGTTTCGGCAGTTCTATCCGTCACCGAGGCCATTGACGGTTCGCTTGTGCGAACCGGCGGGCAACTACATGAAAATTTTCCTGCAGCGCTTGCTTTTGGCTGCCATGACGGCCAGCACGCTGGCCGCGGGCGCCGCTCAGGCCGCCATCCAGTTATCGAGCACGCGAGTCATCATGGACGAAGGCCAACGGCATGTGTCGGTCTTTGCGAAAAACCTGTCCACCGATCCTTATGTGGTGCAGGCCTGGATCGATGGCGTGGCCGAAGAAATGGAGACGCCATTTTTTATCACCCCGCCGCTTAGCCGCTTCGATGGCGGAACGGAGCGCCGCCTGAGTATATCCCGGGTTGGGCAAGGGATGCCGGACGACCGCGAATCCTATTACTGGATCAATGTGCTTGAGATTCCCCAGAAAAAGGATATCGGGGAAAACAACCTTGCGCTTGCCATGCATACGCGTATCAAGCTTTTTTATCGTCCCGCCGCCATACAGGAAATGTCGCGTGAACCGCAGCTGCTGAAATGGACGCTGACACGCGAGGGCAAGACATGCCGATTGGCGGTCGAGAATAGCTCGGCCTTTACGGTGAACTTCGCGCGCATCGATATCGAGGGTGAAGGCACCGGGTTAGGCCGCGCCATTGTGGCCGTCCCGTTGGCAACCAGCTACATCGCCTTGAGCCAATGCCCGGCCGCAGCCGAGCTTCAGGTGACGCCGCATGTGGTCAATGATTATGGCGTGGTCGAAATCTGGCCCGCGATGCCGGTGGCTCCTGCAAGAGGTGCCGTACAGTGACGCAGATAAGTGCCCTGGCAAGCCCGTCTGCCAGGATGGCGGTATCAATGATGATATGCCTGGCGCCTGCCATGGTCAGTTCGGCGCAAGATCAGTCGGGGCCCGCAGCGGTGTTCGACGATAGCTTCCTGCATCGTGTCCATGGCCAGCCGGGCGCGGATCTTTCGGTTTTTTCGTATTCGAACCGTGTGCTGCCGGGTTTGAAGTCGGTCTTGCTGCGGCTGAACGGTAGCGATGCCGGCATGCGGGAAACCGAGTTCGTTGCCGTACCTGGAAACGACGAGGCGCAACCTTGCTACTCGGTATCGGCATTGCGCGATCTAGGCGTCAAAATCGAGGCCTTTCCCGAGATGCAGCAGCTGGACGAAAATGAGTGCGGCCATGCGCTTTCTATTATTCCTTCTGCACAAGTGAGCTACGACCCGGACTCCAACGTCCTGCGCCTGTCCATCCCCCAGGCTGCGTTAAGCCGTAGGGCGCGGGGTTCCGTTCCTGTCGAACGGTGGGATTCAGGAACGACGGCTGTCTGGTCGTCTTATCGTGTGTCGTACAACCAGATGCGGGCTACCAGCGGGACGGAGCCGTACACCGACCGTACCACTTATCTGAATCTGCGCAATGGCCTGAATCTGGGGGCGTGGCGCCTGCGCGGCAATGGCAGCTACTACGAGAATGACCGCAGCACCGGGTGGGACTGGAGCGATCTGTACGCCGAACGCGACATCGTGCCGTGGCGCGGGCGGCTACGCTTGGGCGATAGCGCCACCCAGGGGAACATCTTCACTTCCGTGCGCTTTCGCGGCATACAGCTGCGCTCCGACGACGGCATGCTGCCCGATAGCCAGCGCGGCTATGCGCCTGTCATTCGCGGCGTTGCACCGAGCAACGCCAGGGTGACCGTGCGCCAAAATGGGCATGTGCTCTATACGACTTTCGTGCCAGCCGGACCATTCCTGATCGACGACTTATATTCCACTCCGGGTGGCGGCGACCTGCAAATCGAGATCGAAGAACTGGGCGGGCGAACCACGCGCTACTTCCAGCCATTCTCGGCGCTGCCGATGATGATGCGCGAAGGTGTTTGGAACTACAACTTCATGGTAGGTGAACACCGCCACAATCATGATACCGAGCGTCCCTTGATGGGCCAGCTCACCCTTGCCTACGGCCTGCCTTACGGATTGACCGCCTACGGTGGCTGGACTGCTGCCCAGCAAGGCTACAACGCCGGCGCATTGGGCCTGGCCGCCAACTTGCGCGAACTGGGGGCGGTCTCGGCAGATATCACCAGTTCGCGCTCGCGGGATGTGCGCGGCAACACGCTGGTGGGCTCCGCGGTGAGCATACAGTATGCAAAATCCTTTCCGGGCATCGGCACGGACTTTACCCTGGCCAGCTATCGATACAACTCGACGGGCTATCGCAGTCTGAACGAAGCGGTGCGCGACCGTGCCGAAAAGCAAGCCTATCTTGGCTACAGCCGCGAACATGAATACCAGTTGTCGTTATTGCAGCGGCTGGGCGACATGGGCTCGCTATCTTTCAACTATTACGGCATTGCGTATCGGAATGCGCCCAGAAATGCCAGATACGCACAGTTGGGCTATTCGAACTCGTGGGGCCGACTTGGCTATTCGCTGAACTATGCCGTCAGCCGCAGCCCTTGGGACTCCCGCGAATCCACCCTGATGTTTACCCTTAGCATTCCCCTGGGCGGCAGCCATTCCGCCAGCTACACCATGAATCGCACCCAAGGCCAGGGTGTCAATCACAGCGCCAACCTGAGCGGTGCGATGCTTGACGATTACTCGCTTACTTATGCGCTGCAGGCGGGCGTGACCAGCGGGGCGGGCAGCAATAGCGGCAGCACAGGCTACGGATCGCTGGGGTATTCGTTCCCGGTAGGCCTGGCCAATGTCAGCCATGCTTATTCCCGAAACTCGGCGAACACTTACCTTGATATCAGCGGCGCCATCCTGGCCGACAGCAAGGGAGTGCTGCTTGGGCAATCACTGGGTGAAACGGCGATTATTGTTGATGCGGCCGGGGCCGCCGGGGTGGCCGTCGATGCGCTTCCCGGGGTGCGTACCAACGCGGCGGGACGAGCGCTGATTCCATATGCCAGCCCATACCGGGAAAACCGGATCTCACTGGATGCGGGCTTTGAACAGGATGGCGCCAGCCTGACGCAGAACGTACAGACGGTGGTGCCGACACGCGGTGCGATCGTGGTGGCGAAGTTCGACACCGAGATAGGGCGTACCGTGCTTGCCATACTGAAAGATGGCTCGGGCGCCGTGCTGCCGTTCGGTGCCATCGTCTACGGGCAAGACGGCCGGCAGCGTGGGATCGTCGGTCCCGTGGGGCGGGCCTGGCTGACAGGGTTGCAGGGCATCAATCGCTTCTTCGCGAAGTGGGGAGATGCCGGCGGTAAACATTGCGGGTTCGAGATAGATGTGTCGATTTGGCAGACTACCGCCCAGCAGACAACGGAGTTGATATGCGCCGAATGACGCGCAGTTTCGGTGTGACACGCGGGCGGGGTCACGTCATCCGGCGGTACGTGGTGATGTGCTTTGTATTTGCCTCGCTAATGGCAGGAACAAGTACGGCCTTGGCGTACTGCAAGGTCAACATGGGCGGCACCACCATTAACGGCAATCGCTATTTCGCCTACGACGGCCAGCGCATGCAGATTGCGGTGCCTGCCGGGCGTACTTCATTTGCGCTGCCTGCCTTCCCGTTGGCAGGAGAGACCTTATTTTCTTCCGAAGTCGACCTTCCGTACCTCGGCGATGGCCCCGGCCAGGGCATGGCATCACCGCTGTACGACTGCAACCCGGGCGTAACCGAGGAATTCAAGGGCCGTGGCTCCCTCGTTGCCGGTCATAGAAATCTGTATTCGTCAGGTGTCGCCGGCATCGGCTACCGCGTCTATTACTACTACAACAGCGACTCGGATTATGTGCTTGCGCCCGCCAGGTACGACAATCAATATCGATCGGGGGCCCTGGTTTTTCCCTTCAACGGGGCACCCCAAATGGGCAGCAACCTGAAGGCGCGTATAGATTTCGTGGCGACCGGCGATCGTATCCTTCCCGGAACGCTGCTGCCCGCCAATGTCTATGGCCAGGCGACGGTGTCCAATGTAATCGGCGAAAGCCCATCAGGACTTTTGTATCGGGTGTACCTTGCCACCCCGATCCAGGTCACGCCACCGACCTGCGACATCAGTAATCCCACTGCCCTGACCATTACACTGCCCGGCGCGCCGGTACATATGCTGATGCGCGGAGAAGGAAGAGACATCACCGCTACAACCCTGGATGTGGTCTGCAGTTCTCCAAGCGATGCGTCTCCCACCATAACGCTCACGGCGAATCAATATTTTCCCGGCGATGGAGGCACTGGCATCTTGGCGAACCAGGAAGCCGGCATGAATGCGGCCAGCGGCGTGGGCATACAGGTATGGCTGCATGACTTCGCGACGGGCACGTACCGCGTCCCGACATTTGGCCAAGCCCAGAACGGCATCGGCGCTGCCATGGAGGCCCTGCCTTCCCGCCGTTGGCAGTTCAAAATCGGCGCCAGCTATGCACCGACCGGGGCCACCATCACCGCCGGACGGGTACGCGCTACCGCCACCGTGAAATTTACCTATATCTGACGACCAGGTGACGCCATCATGCAAACACTGCCCGACGAGCAAGTGCTTCGAAAACAACTGGCCACCATCATCGCCAGGACTTGTCGCTGCGAGCCTCAGCCGTTGCTTGAAGACCAGGACTTCGGATCGGTTATCACACAGTTCGACTCGTTGGCGGTTCTTGAAATTTTGCTGGAAATCGAAACCGAGTTCGGCCTGACGACTGACGAGATGCTGCCCACGAACCATGATGTGGGAACACAAGAGGTCATGAATGTGTTTCCCGTGAATCTGAGCGCGTTGATCATTTATATGCGCGATGTGGTGGCTCGCCGGCCCTCGGTACTTGACGAGACCAAGGGGCCGGTCGCATGACGCGCAGGAAGGTGGTTATCACGGCCATGGGCATTGTTTCGCCGGTGGGCGGGGCAACGGCTCAGCAGACTTTCGACGCGATCAACGCCGGCGCCTGCGGCATAGGCCGGCACCCCGATCCGCGCATCGACAGAAGCGTGGGCTATGTAGCAGCAGACATCGCCGAAGGCGTGCATCCCAGCCAGGCCCGGATGTTGGACCGCATGACGCTGATGGGCCAGTATGCGGCGAATCAGGCGCTGGAGCAGGCTGGGCTGGGATCCGCGCAGCAAGCCGGGTGCGGCGTCTTCGTCGGCACCGGCATCGGGGGGGTGTCCACGCTATGCGAGGCGGTCGAGGCCTACCATGGCATCGTGCCCAAGCGTCCTGTGCTGGTGGTTCCCGCGGTAATGCCCCAGGCGGTGGCCGCACAGATCGCGCAGAAGCTGGCGTCGACCGCCGAAGCGCAAACCTATGCCACGGCTTGTTCGGCCGGCGCGGTCGCGATAGGCGAGGCGTTCCGGCGCATTCGCGATGGGTACCTGGACGTCGCGCTGGCGGGCGGGACGGAGTCCATGTTTTCGCCCATGCTCATGGCCGCCTGGATGCAGTTGCACGTCCTGTGCGCCGAACCCGCTGACGGGCGGGTGGGGCAATGCCGCCCGTTCAGCTACAAGAGAACGGGATTCTCCCTGGCCGAAGGTGCCGCCATGCTGGTGCTGGAATCGGCCGAACATGCGCATGCCCGCAACGCGACGGTTATCGCCGAGATTTGCGGCTATGGCGTCAGCAATGACGGCACCCATCCGTTGCGACCCGATCCCAGGGGGCAGGCCCTGGCCATGGCCCGCTGCCTGGCCGATGGCGGGCTGGCTGCCACGGATGTCGGGTACATCAATGCCCATGGTACCGGCACGCTGGTGGGCGACCGTATCGAGACGGCCGCGATCAAGCAGGTGTTCGGCGCCCGGGCCGGCCAACTGCCGGTCAGCAGTATCAAGGGGGCGGTGGGGCACACCATCGGGGCGGCCGGCGCCATCGAGGCGGCCGTTACCGCCATGGCGGTGCAACAGGGCATTGTCCCGCCCACGCTGTTCTTCGAGCGCGGCGATCCGCAATGCGATCTGGATTATGTATCCGGGGGGGCAAGGCGGCTGCCCGGGTTGCGGCTGGCGCTGAGCAATTCCTTCGGCATGGGCGGCAATAACGCGGTGCTGGCTTTCCGGAGCGCGACATAGAAGGGCAGTAGCTTGCCAAGGCACGCTTGCGCTAGTATGGACGGCATCCACGCCTTGTCTTTTCTAGCCTGAGGAGCCTCCATGGCCAGTTTGACGATCAATGGCAAGCCCCAGAACGTAAACGCGCCCGATGACATGCCCCTGCTGTGGGTCATTCGGGACCGCCTCGGAATGACTGGAACCAAGTTCGGCTGCGGCATGGCCATGTGCGGTGCCTGTACGGTGCACCTGGACGGCACCCCTATCCGTTCCTGTATTACGCCCCTTTCGGCGGTGGCCGGCAAGCAGATCACCACCATCGAGGCCATGGGCGAAGACGAGGTGGGCCGCGCCGTGCAGCAGGCATGGACCGAGGTCGGCGTGCCGCAATGCGGATACTGCCAATCGGGCCAGATCATGTCCGCCACCGCGCTCATCAAGAGCAATCCCGCACCCACCGATACGGATATCGACGCCGCCATGAGCGGCAATATCTGCCGGTGCGGCACTTATCCGCGCATACGCGCCGCCATCAAGCAGGTTGCCATCGTCCGGGGAGCCGCCAAATGAGCGAATTTTCCCGGATGTTCTCCCCATCGCCCGCCACCCGGGCGCTCGGCCTTGCGAGCGAGCCGCTGGTTTCGCCGGCCCGCCGCGACTGGCTGAAGGCGGCCGGCGCGCTGACCGGCCTGATGCTTTCGGTGGGCGCCAGCGGCATCGTGCGTGCCGCTGACAGGGCGGACAAAGCCGACAAGAAATACGGCGCCGACGGCATGCCGCATGGCACGGTGGACGATCCGCACGTGTTCGTGTCGATTGGCAGCGATGGCATCGTGACCATCATTGCGCACCGCGCAGAAATGGGCACGGGCGTGCGTACCGGGCTGCCCATGGTGGTGGCCGACGAGCTCGAGGCCGACTGGAGCAAGGTGCGCGTCATCCAGGCGCCGGGCGATGAGCCGCGCTATGGCAACCAGGACACTGACGGTTCGCGCAGCACGCGCCATTTCTTCCAGCCCATGCGCCGCGTGGGCGCGGCCGCGCGCAGCATGCTCGAGGCGGCCGCCGCCCGGCAATGGGGCGTGCCGGTCAACGAGGTCGTGGCGCGCAATCACCAGGTCGTGCACGAGAAAACCGGGCGCACGCTGGGGTTCGGCGAGCTGGCCAGCGCGGCAGCGGCGTTGCCCGTGCCGGCCGCAGACGCGCTGCGGCTGAAGACACCCGAGCAGTTCCGCTATATAGGCAAGCAAAGCACGCGCAGCATCGATATCCAGGATATTGTCTCGGGCCAGACGCACTTTGGTATCGATACGCGCTTGGACGACATGCTGTATGCGTCGGTTGCCCGGCCAGCGGTACTGGGCGGCAAGGTCAAGCGCTACAACGCCGATGCCGCCATGAAAGTGGCGGGCGTGGTCAAGGTCGTGGAGATTCCCGCCGGGCCCACGCCGCCGGTGTTCGCGCCGCTGGGCGGCGTGGCGGTGATTGCCAGGGATACGTGGGCCGCGTTGAAGGGCCGCCAGGCGCTCGAGATCGAATGGGACGATGGCCCCAATGCCAGCTACGATTCCGACGCCTTCCGCAAGACTTTGAGCATAGCCGCAAGCAAGCCCGCCAAGGCGGTGCGCAACGACGGCGATGCCATGAAGGCGCTGGCGGGTGCGGCCCAGCGTATCCAGGCCGAATACTATCTGCCGCATCTGGCGCATGCCTCGATGGAACCGCCCGCGGCGTGCGCGCGCGTGGCCGATGGCAAGTGCGAGGTCTGGGCCTGTGTGCAGTCGCCCTACGGCACGCGCGAGAACGTGGCCAAGCACCTGGGCATGGACATTGCGGCCGTTACCGTGCACCAGACCCTGCTGGGCGGTGCCTTCGGCCGCAAGTCGAAGTCGGACTTCGTCGTCGAGGCCGCCTTGCTGTCGCGCGCCATGGACGGCAAGCCGGTCAAAGTGACCTGGTCGCGCGAAGACGACATTACCAACGATTATTTCCATACCGTGTCGGTAGAGCGGCTGGAAGCCGGCGTCGATGCGCAGGGCAAGGCCGTGGCCTGGCTGCACCGTACCGCCGCGCCCACCATCGGTTCGACCTTTGTCGCCAACGCGCAGGGACAGCAGCCTTTCGAACTGGGCATGTCGGCGGTGAACATTCCGTTCGCCATTGCCAACTTCAGGGTCGAATCGGTGCCGGTGCCCGCTCATACGCGCATAGGCTGGTTCCGTTCCGTATCGAACATTCCGCATGTCTTCGCGGTGCAGAGCTTCGTGGCCGAGATGGCGCATGCGCTCCAGCGGGATCCGCGCGATTATCTGCTGGAACTGATCGGGCCGCCACGCAAGATCTCGCCCGCGGAAATGTCCGATGAATGGAACTACGGCGAATCACCCGTGGTTTATCCGCTGGATACGGCCCGCATGCGCCACGTCGTCGAGGTGGCGACCCGCGAAGCGGGCTGGGGGCGCGAGCTCGGGCCGGGCCGTGGGCTGGGGGTGGCGGTGAGCTATAGCTTCGTGACCTATATCGCCACGGTGGTGGAAGTCGAGGTCGCCAAGGACGGCGGCCTGGTGGTGCACCAGGTGCACGTGGCCGTGGACTGCGGCCCGCAGGTGCATCCCGACCGCGTGCGCGCGCAGACCGAAGGCGCCTGCATCATGGGCCTGAGCCTGGCCACGCGCAGCGAGATCTCGTTCTCGAAGGGGCGCACCAACCAGACCAATTTCCACCAATATGAAGTCACCCGGATGTCCGAGGCACCGCGCGACATCAAGGTGCATCTGGTTGAACACGGTTTCGACGTACCGCTGGGCGGTGTGGGCGAACCGGCGGTTCCACCTTTTGCACCGGCATTGTGCAATGCCATTTTCGCCGCCAGCGGCAAACGCATTCGCAGCCTGCCTATCCGCGACCAGCTCAAGGCCTGACGGCGGGGCACCTTGGGGCCTGGCCGCCCCGACAGAGCGGCCAGGCCGCTGGTTTTCCACGGAAAGCTAGGCCCGCTGGTCTTGTTCCTGGAAGGTACGCACCACGGCTGGTGCGTCCAGGCCGAATTGCGCCATCAGGTAAGGAGTGGTCGCGCCATAGGCAAAGGTATCGCGTACGCCAATGCGCGCAAAGTTGACCGACACTTTCTGCTCCATCAGCAACTCGGCCACCGCTGATCCCAGCCCCCCTATGATGGAATGGTTTTCGACGGTGACTACCGTGCGCACGTTGCGGGCCAAGTCGGCGATATGCGGATTCAAGGGCTTCATCGAGGTCACCGCAACGACGCCGAGCTGCTTGCCGCGGCGGGCCAGTTCGGCGGCGGCGTCGAGCGCAACCGGGATACTCAGGCCGCTGGCCAACAGCAGCCCGTCGCGGCCAGTCCGCAATGACGCCAGCCCGTCCCGGGCTGCCGGATAGGGCTGGGCGGTACTGGCACCGCCGGCGCGCGCCAAGCGCAGATAGACAGGTCCGTCGTAGGCCAGTGCTTCCTGCACGGCCTCGCCCGCCTGGCCGGGAGCGGGTTCCAGGACCCGCATGCCAGGCAGGGCGCGCATCAGCGCCACATCGTCGATGGCTTGGTGGCTGGCGCCCAGCAGCGTATCCAGCCCGGGGATGAAGCCGACCACTTTGGCGTTCAGGCCGGGATACGCCAGTTGCATGGCCACCTGGTCGTAGGCGCGGCGCGTGGCGAACACGCTGAAGGTGTGCACGAAAGGGATATAGCCGCAGCGTGCCATGCCGCCCGCCATGCCCACCATATTGGCCTCGGCGATGCCGGCCTGATAGAAGCGGTCGGGCAGGGCGTCGCGGAACAGATCGGTTTCGGTGGGGCCGCTGAGGTCGGCGGTCAGGGCGACGATGCGCGGGTCGTTGCGGGCGGCAGCCAGCAGCGCCTCGCCGTACAGGCGGCGCACGGCCGGCTGGCTGGATCGATCGGTGAAATCATTGACGGCAAGATTGGCTTGCAAGCGGTTCATCGCTGGGCCTCCAGGTCGAGTTCTTGCAGGGCGCGTTCGGCGGCGTCCGGGGGTAGCTTAAGGTTGTGGCCCAGTATGCCTTCCAGTGATGGCGCGCCCCTGCCCACCTGGGTGCGTGCGATGATGCAGTGGGGTTGGCCCGGCACGGTGCGCGCCTGCTCGAACGCAGCCTGGATGGCGGCCATGTCGTTGCCGTCTATGTCCTGGGTACGCCACCGGAAGGCGCCCCATTTGTCGGCCAGCGGTTCGTCTGGCTGAACCTGGTTGACATGCCCTTCGACTTGCATGCCGTTGGCGTCGATGATCAGGCACAGATTGTCCAACTGCCAATTGCCGGCGGCCAGCGCCGCTTCCCAGACCTGGCCTTCCTGCAGTTCGCCGTCGCCCAGCAGCACATAGACACGGCTATCCCGGCCGGCCCGTTTCAGCGCCGCGGCCATACCCACGCCCACCGACAGCCCCTGGCCCAATGAACCGCAGGTGGCTTCGATCATGGGACCCAGGCGTTCGGAGGCGTTGATTTCGAGTTCGGACCCGTCTTCGCAGTAGGTGTCCAGCCGGCGAGCATCGAGAATGCCGCGCGCGGCCAGCGTGGCATAGAAGATCGCCGTGTTGTGCGCCGTGGAAAGAATAAAGCGGTCGCGCTCGGGCCAGCCTGGTTCGCCGGGCCGCAGGTTCAATTCGGAAAAGTACAGTGCGGCGAACAGGTCGGCAGCGCCCAGGCCCTGCTGCACGTAGCCCTGGCCAGTGCGCGCCACCATGCGCACGACTTGCTTGCGCAGTGTGAGCGCGATGCCGGACAGCTCGGCGGGACTGTCCGTGGCGCCGAATACGGTAGTAAAGGCAGAGGCGGAAGTAGTGGTGCTCATGATCTTCCTTTCAGTGCGCCGCCGCGGCGACTTGGGCGAAGGCATGGTCGGTGACTTGCAGCGCGTGGTCTATGTCTTGCGCCGTATGCGCCAGGCTCAGGAACATGTTGTGGCGGTGATGCAGGTATACGCCCTGTTTCATCGCCTCGGCGGCAAAGCGCGCGCCCAGGGTGAAATCCGGGTCGTGCTCGAACATCACCAGCGGCAATTGCACGGGGCCGGTCTGGCTGATTGCCAGGCCGTGCCTGTCCGCCTGGCGTTGCAGGCCGTTGCGCAGGCGCTGCCCCATTTGCTCGAAGTGGTTGATCGCCTTGTTGTTTTCCAGTACGTCCAGCGTGGCCAGCGCTGCGGCCATGGCCACGCCGCCCATCCAGAATGAGCCGGTAATGTAGATCTGCCGAGCCCCGTTGCGAAAAGCGTCATTGCCCGTGACGGCCGCCAGCGCATATCCGTTGGCGATGGCCTTGCTCCAGGCGCAGATGTCGGGGCGCACTCCCAGCGCTTCCCAACTGCCCTGCATCGATAGCCGCAGGCCGGCGCGTACTTCGTCGATGACCAATGCCGCCCCTTGCTGGTCGCAAAGCAGGCGAGCCTGGCGTGCGAAGGCGGGGTTGGGCAGTTCCTGCGCAATGCCCAGGTCATGGCGGAACGGGGCGACCAGGATGGCGGCCAGGTCGTCGCCAGCGCTGCGGGCCGCGGCGGTCAGGCTGTCGATATCGTTATAGGTGAAATAGACCAGGTGGGCGCGGTCTTCGGCGGTGACGCCGGCCAACGAGGGCGTGCACCAGGGCACTGCGCCGTGATACGCACCCTTGGCCAGCAGGATCTTGCGCTTGCCCGTGGCGGCGCGCGCGACCATCAGCGCCGCCGTGGTGGCGTCGGTGCCGTTTTTCTGGAACATGGCCCAATCGGCGTGCGGAAGCATGCCGACCAGGCGCTCTGAGAGCTCTACCAGTCGGGCCGTGGGGCCGTTCATGCAATCGCCCAGTGCCGCCTGCCTGCGCGCGGCTTCGTCGATGGCAGGATGCCTGTGGCCGGCGATGACCGGGCCCCAACTGCACATGAAATCCAGGTACTCGCGTCCGTTCACGTCCCAGACGCGGCAGCCTTCGGCCCGGGCGAAGAATTGCGGATAGCCGGGGGGCAGCCCCTTGGCATTCAGGTGCCCGTACATGCCGCCGGGTATGACTTTGTTGGCGCGGGCCCGCAGGCGCGCGTCTTCGTCTTCGAGAACACTGTTACTGCGTGGGTCCAGATCTACTACCGGGTGGGGGGCGGTCATCTTCGGTCCTGTACGTGCATGCAGTGCTTGGAATGAATACAATACATGATATATGATGTTTTCAGCCGTCGTAAAGCAGCACCAGCGTAAAGGGGTACTTCAGGCCTTCTGGCGCGTGCCGCGCCGCACCGACTTCGCCGACGACTTCTTTACGGGTTCGGGTTCTTCGTGGTCGATGGATTCAAGGTAGGCGATGAACTGCTCGCCCCCTTCGATCAGGTCTTGCTCTACCGCGGTGGACAAGGCCCGGGCATCGCGGGCCTTCAGCGCCGCGATGATGAGCAGGTGCTGGTGGTCGCCCCGGTAGGTGGGATGGCCATGCGGATACAAGTAGTTCAGCAAGGGGCCCGCCTGGACCCACAGGCGCTCGAGGATATCGGTCAGTTGCGGCATGCCGGAACGGCGATACAGCGAGAAATGGAAGTCGAAATTGGATTGCACTGCTTGGGGGTAGTCGTGTTCTTTCTCGGCGCGAAACAGTGTGGTGTGGATATGTTCGAGCTCGGCGATGAACTTGTCGTCGATGTGCGGCAGCGCCTCGACTGCGGCCACCGGTTCCAGCATCAGCCGCAGACGGCGGATTTCCATGTATTCGGCCAGGGACAGGCGGCGGGTCAGGAAGTAGTAGCCCGCTTTCATCTCGATGGCGCCGTCATTGGTCAGCAACAGGATGGCTTCACGAACCGGGGTTTCGCTGACGCCCAGGTCGGCTGCCAGTTCGCCGATTTTCAGGCGTTGCCCCGGTTGAAAGCGGCCGGACATCAGCCTGTCGCGCAGCGTGCGGTAAATCTGGCCGGTAAGGCTGGCGCGAACAACAGAAAATTTCTGGGTTGCCATGTTTTATTGTGGATCGAAGGTCCGTGGCGGACAGCGCGGGCCTTGATTTTAGGAAAAAGCGGCCGTCTAGGTAGAACTACGGATATGGAGCCTCTGTGTGACAACATAATATATTATATATCGTGTCCAGCCAACGGGCTGGTACCGGAGTGAACGAGGAGCGCTGGATGGCATCGTCGCCTGAAGTTTTGCGAGACCGCTGGGGCATCCCTCATGTCCGGGCCGGCAACGTAGATGAACTGTTCTACGCCAACGGCTATGTCCATGTGCAAGACCGCTTGTGGCAGATGGACGCGGCGCGCCGCCGGGCCATAGGCCGCTATGCCGAATGGGTGGGAGCTTCGGGCGTGGCGGCCGACGCGCTGGCCCGCCGGCTTGGCGTAGAAGCAGTCTCGCGCCGCGATTATGCGCAGCTTGCTCCGGAAACCCAGCGCATGCTGCACTGCTATACGCAGGGGGCGAATGCGGCTATGGCCGAACTGGCTGCGCCGGTCGAATACCAATTGCTGGAACAGCGCCCCGAACCCTGGGAGCCCTGGCATTGTGTGGCGGTGATGCGTCAGCGTGGACTGCTGATGGGTTCGATCTGGTTCAAGCTCTGGCGTGCCGCGGCGCTGCGCACTATCGGCCCGCAAGCGATAAACCTGCTGCGCTACGACGATGGCGGTACTGAGCGCTACGTGGTGCCGCAATCCGATGCCGATGCGCGTCGCTGGATCGCGGGGCTGGACGCCATGGCACCGGCAATCGAGGGGCTGCTGGCACTGGCACCGCGCGACGCGACGATTGCCGGGTCCAACAACTGGGCCGTATCCGGTGCGCGCACGGCCAGCGGCCGGCCACTGGTGGCCGGCGACCCGCATCGCATCTTCGAAATCCCCGGCATGTATACGCAATTGCACCTTAGTTGCGATGCTTTCGATGCACTGGGGTTTTCGGTACCGGGCGTCCCGGCGTTTCCGCACTTCTGCCATACCGGGCACGTGGCATGGTGCGTGACCCATGCGTTCGCCGACATTCATGATTTATATCTCGAGCGGTTCGACCCGGCGGACCCGGCCCGCTACGAAACCGAGACGGGCTGGGCGCAGGCACAATGCCGCGACGAAGTAATAAGCGTGCGCGGCGCCGACGCGGTGACCGTGCGCGCGGTGCATACCCGCCATGGGCCGCTGCTGGCCGACATCGCGCCTGAAGGTTACGGCGTGGCATTGCGTTCCGTGCAGCTCGACCCGGTAGACCATTCGCTGGATTGCCTGTTGCCCATGCTGCGTGCGCGCGGCGTGCGCGAGTTCAACGAAGTGTGCCGTCCCTGGGGGGTCATCGACCACAGCGTGGTGTCGGCCGATACCGCCGGCCACATCAGCGTGAATGTGCGGGCCATCGTGCCCGAGCGGGATCGCATCAATGGCTGGCTGCCCGTGCCCGGCTGGACCGGGCGCCATGAGTGGCGCGGCTTTATCCCCTGGGAACGCATGCCGCGTGTCGTGGACCCCGACTCGGGCAAGCTGGTGACGGCCAACAACCGCATCGTGCCGGACGGCCAGGACGACTACCTGTGCACGGATTGCCATCCCTCGACGCGCGCCCAGCGCATCAGCACATGTCTGGACCAGCTTGGCCCCGCGCGGGTGGCCGACATGGAAGCGCTGCTGGGCGACACGCGCAGCGCAAGGGCGGTCGAGATTACGGCACGCATTTGCCAGGCGCCGGTCCAAGGCGAGGCAGCCCGCCTGATCGAGTTGCTGCGTGGCTGGGATGGGCACATGGCGCCGGATCAATTGGCGCCATCGGCATACATGCTGGTGCGCCAGGCCATGACGCGCGTGTTGGCGCGGCGCTCGGGATTGGATCAGGCCGCGGGCGATTTGTTCGCCACGATGGCCGCGCCGGGTGTGGTGCCGGTGAACCAGTTATGGTGGGTGCTGCCCGAACTGCTGCGTCGCGAAGACACCAGCCTGCTGGGCGGTGCCGACTGGAACCAGGTCATCGCAGAGGCCCTTACCGCCGTGGCAGGCAGCGGTCCGCTGCAGCCTTGGGGTCGCTTGCACCGACCGGTATTCGCCCACCCCTTGGCAGAGGTATTTGCATCCGGGGCACAGGCGTTGGCGCCTGCCTCGGAAGAGCTGGGTGGCGACGGCGATTGCATCAGCGCACACGGGGCGTATCCGACCAGCGGGCCGGCCGCTACGTATGGGCCGGTGGCACGTTATGTGTTCGACGTGGGCGACTGGGACGCCAGCCGCTGGGTGGTGTTCCATGGCGCCTCGGGCGTGCCCGGCGATGCCCACTATAGCGACCAGAATCCGTTGTGGGCACGATGCGAACTGGTGCCCGCTCCATTTTCGCGCGCGGCGGTGGACGCTTGCGCGGTTTCCAGGAAGACCCTGACGCCCGCCGGGCTGACGCCGTAGCGCTGCATGCCGGTGCCTGTCGCGCCGGCATGCCATTTTCAACCGGGTCGGCTGCGCCGCGTGGCGCAGCCAGATACCCATGTAAAAAGGGGAACGAAATGATCGCGAATCGCAGATGGCAGCGCATCGGATGCGGCATGACGCTGGGCACGGCACTGCTGGCGGGAGCGATGGCGCCGGCCGTTGCCGCCGACAGCGCACCCAAGCAGGGTGGCACGCTGGTGTACGCCAGCCTGTCGGGCCCCGGTACGCTGGATCCGCAGGTAGCCGCCAGCATGGTAGACCTGGAAGTCATCCATCACTTGTACGAAGGCCTGGTCACGATCGACGGCAGCTACAACACCAAGCCGCTGTTGGCGCGCGAGATCAAGGTCAGCGATGACCAGAAGACCTACACCTTCCTGTTGCGCAAGGGCGTGAAATTCCACAACGGCAAAGTCATGACTTCGGATGACGTCAAGGCGACATTCGAACGCTATGCACGCATCAGCCCCAACAAGGCAGTGCTGGAAGACGTGGAAAGCTACGAGACTCCCGACCCGGATACCTTCGTAATCCACCTGAAGAAGGTCAACTCGGCCTTCCTGGACGTGTTGAAGACGCCGGTGTACCCGTTCGTGATCCTGCCGGCCGAGCAGAAAGACAAGCCGGCGCGCGGCATCGACGTCATCGGCACGGGTGTTTTCAAACTGGGGCAATGGGTCAAGGACAGCCACCTGGTGCTGCAGCGTTTCGACGGCTATGTGCCCGATGACCGCACCGACGGGCCGGATGGCTTTGCCGGCAAGCGCACGGCTTATGTGGACGCCGTACGCTTCAACTTCGTACCCGAGGCCAATGCGCGGGTGGCGGCCTTGCAAACAGGCGAGGCAGTGTTCACCTCGACGATTCCGCCCGAGTTGGCGGCCCGGTTGAAAGGACAGAAGCACTTGCAGGAAGTGACGGTGTATCCGTACTGCCAGCAATATTTCATTTTGCATTCGCAGCAGGCACCGACCGACAAGACGCTGGTGCGCCAGGCGATCCGCGAGGCGGTGCACGTGGAAGACATCATGAAAGTGATAGGCGCCTCGCGCAAGAACCATTCGATGGTTTATCCGGATGGCGCCTATTACGGCGGTGATCTCACTAATGGCCGCTATGACCGCAACGACCCGAAGAAGGCGGCCGAGCTGCTGAAGCAGGCGGGCTACAACAACGAGCCCATCGTGCTGCAGACCAATAACAATTACGACTACATGCGCGATTCCATCCTGGTGCTGTCCGAGCAGTTGAAAGCCGCCGGGATGAATGTGAAGATCGACATGACTGACTGGACCACCAATGCGTCCAACCTGCAAACGGGCAAGGGCAACTGGAATGTCTCGACCACCAGCTTCTGCTCAAATCCCATCCTGGGGCCCCAGCAGTGGCAGGCCATGATCTACAACTTTCCGCACGTGAAGGACGACAAGGTACTGGATGAGGCCTACGATACGTTCTACAAGACGGCTGACCAAGAGGGCCGCAAGAAGGCCTGGCTGACTATCGAGCAGCGCGTGCTGGATCAGGCCTATATGATCAAGGTGGCAGACCGGGGCAATGTGCAGATCCTGAACACTCGCAAGGTGGGCGGTTTCGAGCCGTACTACATGAACCACTTCTGGAACGTCTGGCTTAAATAGGACGCGCCCCGCCCATGTTCCGTATTGTCTCTACCCGCATCGCGCAGGCGTTGCCGGTCATGTTGATCGTGGCCATCCTGACGTTTTTCCTGATGCACATGCTGCCCGGCGACCCGGCGGTCATCATCGCCGGCGATCAGGCGGGGCCCGAGGCCATCGCGGCCATCCGCAGCAGCCTGGGCCTGGACAGGCCGTTGATGGAGCAGCTCTGGATGTGGCTGGCCCACCTGGCCCAGGGCAACTTCGGCGAGTCGCTGATCCTGAACCAGCCCGTGCTGTCGGCCGTGCTCGAGCGCCTGCCGGTGACCCTGTCGCTGGCAGCGGTGGCGTTCGCCATTACGCTGCCCATCGGCATCGGCCTGGGCATCGTGGCGGCGTACTGGCGCAACTCGTGGATCGATTCGGCCGTGATGGGTTTTGCGCTGCTGGGTGTATCGGTGCCCAACTTCTGGATCGCCACACTGTCGGTGATTCTCTTTAGCGTGAACCTGGGCTGGCTGCCTTCGGCCGGGTATGTGCCGATGGAAGAGGGCTATGGCGAATGGCTGGCCGCGCTGATCCAGCCGGCCGCCGTGCTGGCGCTCTTCCAGATCGGGTTCCTGGCGCGCATGACGCGCTCGGAGATGCTGGAGATCCTGGACCAGGACTACGTGCGCACCGCACGCGCCAAGGGCGTATCGGAGTCGCTGACTGTGGTCAAGCATGCTTTTCGCAATACGCTGGTCTCGGTGGTGACAGTGGGCGGCTACATCCTGAGCCTGTTGATCGGAGGCTCGGTGGTAGTGGAGCAGGTATTCGCGCTGCCGGGCATCGGCCGGCTGCTGGTGCAGGCCATCATGGCGCGCGATTACCCGACCGTGCAGGGCACGATGCTGTTGCTGGGCTTTGCCTTCGTTCTGGTCAACGTGGCCATCGACCTGATCTACACCTTTCTGGATCCGCGGGTGCGCTATGACTGATATTGCCATTGAAACGGCCTTGCAGGCGCCCGCGCCGTCGGCCGGCAAACGGGTCCTGAAGCGGCTGTGGCAGCATCGCTCGTTTCGTATCGGGGCGGTGATCATATTGGCCATCGTGGCGGCTGCGGTGCTGGCACCGTGGATATCGTCGGGCGACCCGATGGCCATGAAAGTGTCGAACCGCTTCCATCCGCCATCATTGCAGTATCCATTCGGTGCCGATATGTACGGACGCGACGTGCTTACCCGCGTACTGTATGGCGCGCGGCTTTCGTTATGGATCGGCTTGATGGTGTCGCTGCTGGCGGCTGTCGGCGGGTCGCTGATCGGCATGGTGGCCGGCTACTTCAGTTGGCTGGACTCGCTGCTGATGCGCATCATGGATGCCTTGCTGGCATTCCCGGCCATCTTGCTGGCCATCGGCATCAATGCCGTGCTGGGGCCGCAGATCCATAGCGTGATCATTGCGTTGGCCAGCGCCTACATTCCACGCACGGCCCGCATTGTGCGTGCCGCCGTGCTTGTGATCCGCAGGCTCGACTACGTGGACGCGGCCCGCATCAGTGGCGCCAGTGCCTGGCGCATCATTGCGCGGCACATTTTTCCCAACACGCTGGCGCCGCTGCTGGTGTCGCTGACGTTCATCTTTGCCTACGCGATCCTGGCCGAGGCCACGCTGAGTTTTCTGGGCATTGGCCCGCCGCCGCCCATGCCCAGTTGGGGCAACATCATTTCCGAAGGGCGCGACTATGCCGTGGAAGCCTGGTGGATCATGCTGTTTCCGGGCCTGGCCATCAGCTTGTCGGCCCTGGCCATCAACCTGCTGGGCGACGGGCTGCGCGATGTGCTGGATCCGCGCCTGAAAGTGGAGGGGTCTTGATGAACAGCCCCTTGCTGGAAGTGGACAACCTGAGCGTGGATTTCCAGACCGACAGCGGCTGGACGCGCGCCGTCAGCAACGTCAGCTTCGCGCTGGAGGCCAACCGGTCGCTGGGCATCGTGGGCGAGTCGGGCAGCGGCAAGAGTGTCTGTGCGCTGTCTATACTGAGGTTGCACCACAAGCGCACCTCGCGCATGCCGGGGGCGGCGATCCGCTACGACGGCCAGGACCTGCTGGCCTTGCCCGATCGCCAGTTGCGCCAGATGCGCGGCCGCGACATCGCCATGATTTTCCAGGATCCGATGACCTCGCTGAATCCGGTGCTGACGGTTGCCGACCAGATCGGCGAGACGCTGCGCATCCACCAGGGCCTGAACAAAGCCGCTGCCCGTCGCCGGGCCATCGAGTTGCTGGACATGGTGCGCATTCCCGATGCGCACCGGCGGGTCGACGAATATCCGCATCGATTGTCCGGCGGAATGCGCCAACGGGTCATGATCGCCATGGCCATCGCCTGCCGCCCGCGCCTGCTGATCGCCGACGAACCCACCACCGCGCTGGACGTCACGATCCAGGCCCAGATCATGCAGTTGCTGCGTGAACTGCAGGCCGAGATTGGCATGTCGGTGATCCTGATTTCCCACGACCTGGGCCTGGTGGCCGAATTCGTCGAGCGCGTCATCGTCATGTATGCCGGCCACATTGTCGAAGAGGCCGATGCGGCGCCGCTGTTCGACCGGCCCCTGCATCCCTACACGGAAGGGTTGATGCGGGCCATTCCCGACCTGGAAAGCGATAGCGACCGCCTGGTCGCCATCCCGGGCAGTATCCCGGCTTCCGGAAACTGGCCCCACGGTTGCCGTTTCGGCGCCCGTTGTGCCCTGGTGCAGCCGGCTTGCGTGGCGCATCCGATCGATATCGTCAATCTGCCCGGGTCGCGCAAGCTGCGCTGCGACCCACGCGCCGCCAAACTGGAAGCTACCGCATGACCCAGGCCCCCATCGTCCAAGCCAGTGGGTTGACCCGCGATTTCAAACTGGGCCGAGGTGCTGGCCGGCATGCGGTGCTGCGTGCGGTGGACCATGTCAGCTTCGACATCCACCATGGCGAGACGATAGGCCTGGTCGGAGAGTCGGGTTCGGGAAAGTCGACCATAGGACGCATGATGGTAGGTTTGCTGGAGCCCTCGGCGGGCGATATCCAGCTATTCGGCAGGTCCATCACCGGACCGCAAGGGCGTGGCAACCTGCAAGCGGTACGCCAGCGGCTTCAGTTCGTATTCCAGGACCCGTACTCGTCGCTGAACCCGCGCATGCGGGTAGGCAATGCGGTGGCCGAGCCCCTGGATATTTCGCGCCAGCTCGCGCCCAAGGAACGTGCCGAACGTATTGCCGAACTGTTCGAAATGGTGGGGCTGCCGCCCGCGTTCGCCACCCGCTTTCCGCACGAGTTCTCGGGCGGGCAGCGCCAGCGCGTCGTGATTGCCCGGGCGCTGGCGCTGAATCCGGATTTCGTCGTGTGCGACGAGGCCGTGGCGTCGCTGGATGTGTCCATGCAGGCCCAGATCGTGAATCTGTTGATGGATCTGCAGCAACGGCTGGGCCTGAGCTACCTGTTCATTGCACACGACCTGGCCGTGGTCAAGGCCATTTCTCATCGCGTGGCGGTGCTGTACGCGGGTGAAGTGGTCGAAATCGGTCACAAGTCCAGGTTGTATGCCGCACCGCGCCATCCCTACACCCAGGCTTTGCTGAAAGCCGTGCCGCGTCCGGTGGTGGGGCGGGTGCGGCCGCCGCCTATCAAGGGTGAACTGCTCAGTGTCTTGAACAAACCGGCCGGATGCAGCCTGAGCCCGCGTTGCCCGCACGCGGCGCCGCGCTGTCAGCAGGAAAAGCCCCCGCTGCGTGAGGTCGAGGCGGGCTGGCAGGTTGCCTGCCATTTTCATGAAACCCTGGCCGCCGCGGCGCGGCCCTGATAGCGCCCCGAAAGGAATTCGATTCATGTCCGCACCCCCCCGCATTGCCCGTCCCGAGTTCGGCCCCCTGAACCAGCGCCCGCGGCCCAGCGGCGTCATGCACCCCGACCAGGGTTGGCATTTGTCGCACTGGTACGAGGCGCCGCGCGAAGACCCGGCCCAGCCCGAGGTGTACGTGTACACGGATGCGATGTCTTACCAGGCGGGCGACGAGGTGGCCTTTCACGCGTCGAGCACCGCCGGCCAGTGGACTCTGGAAATATGGCGGGATGCCTTGCAGCCCGAATGCGTGTATGCCTGTAACGGCATCGTCGGGGAATTCACGCCCATGCCCAAGGCGGCCTATCGCGATGGCTGCGATTGGCCGGTTGCGCAGCGCTGGCGCCTTCCGGCCGATGCCGTCAGCGGCTTCTATCGCGTGGCGGCCTATTGTGACCGGCCCGATGGTTCGCGTTTCCTGCAACACCATTTTTTCGTGGTGCGGCCGCAACCCCAGGCTCAGGTGCAGTCCGGCCGGTTTCTGTTCCTGTTGTCGACCTCGACCTGGATGGCCTACAACGATTGGGGCGGCGCCAACGCTTACGACGGGATCGACGGGCCGCAAGGCGACCAGTTTTCGCCCGTGCTGAGCAATCAGAGGCCCTGGACGCGCGGCCTGGTCTGGCTGCCGCCGGGCGCGCCCCGGCTGTGCGACCCGGTACCGCGCGAACCCTGGGAAGCCCCCCGCTATCCCACCAAAGAATGGGCCTATACCAACGGCTACGCGCAGTTCTATGCGTCGTCCGGCTGGGCGCAGTTCGAGCGCCATTTCGCGGTATGGGCCGAGCGCGAAGGCTATGTCTTCGACACCATTACACAGACCGACCTGCATTACCGGCCCGAACTGTTGCGTGGCTACGATGCTGTGGTGATCGCCGGACACGATGAGTACTGGACGCGGCAGATGCGCGAGACAATCGACCGGTTCGTCGAGCAAGGCGGCAAGGTGGCGCGCTTCGGCGGGAATTTCATGTGGCAGATTCGCCTGGAAGACGAAGGCCGGCGGCAGGTCTGCTACAAGGCGCGCGCCAAGGATGAGGATCCGGTGGCAGGCGGACCCGACCACGCCTACCTGACGGGCGCCTGGGAAGAGCAGGCCGTCAACTGGCCAGGGGCGGCGACATTTGGCGTGAACGGCATGCGTGGCGTGTATTCGTCATGGGGCGGCTTTGCACCGCGCGCCAGCCGGGGTTTTACGGTATACCGCCCGCGCCACTGGGCATTTACCGGGCTGGACATGCATTACGGGGATATTCTGGGCGCCCAGGCCGGCGTTTTTGCTTACGAAGTCGATGGCCTGGAATACACTTTTCGCCATGGATTGCCATATCCCACCCATGAAGATGGCGCACCGGAAAGCGCCGAGATCCTGGCCATGGCGCCAGCGCTGTACGGCGAGGAAATGCACGATGGCGAGGGGTTCCGCTATTACCTGAAAGACGGCGGACTGGCGCGCAAGGCCGAGGCCCTGAGCGGCGACGCCAGCCCGGAATCGATTGCCCGCCATCAATATGGGTCGGGCATGATCGTGTCCATGACACGCGGCAAGGGCGAGGTCTTCACCGCCGGCAGCTGCGAATGGGTCATGGGATTGACGCGCAACTGCTATTACACCCAAGGCGTGACGCGCAACGTGCTGAACCGGTTTCTGGGGCGCGCCTAGGTACGCTGGGCCGGCTTGCCGTTCAATCGCGGGGCCGGAAGGTAAACGGCAACCGGGCATGGACGGCGTAGGCCAGCCTGCCTTCCAGGTGCGCGCCCTGGGCGGCCGCCAGGGCGGCGGCATCCAGCTTGGCGGTGCCCGAGCTCTGCGTAACGGCGGCCTGCACCTCGCCGGTTGTGTTCAGGGTCAGCGTGACTTGCACGGTGCCCTGGGCGTCTTGCACA
>DASPIV010000480.1:0-6277 GCA_035628955.1 Bordetella sp. | reverse complement strand
AATATCCATGAAGCGCGGCCGGATAATGCACGTATCGTACGGAACGACAAGAATAGCTTTTTTTATCGGCGCCCCGTTGCGCAGCTGCGCGTCCACGTTTCGTTACGCGTCGCCACGCGCGCCGCATCCGGCACCCCCGCTTTTTCGGTAAGGTACGACGTTTCTGATACGCGGGAGAGCGCCTTGCCGGCCTCGACTTCCAGCGCCGGCCGAGCCGACGCCCCCATCCTGGTGGTGCAGCTCACCGACACCCACTTGCTGGCCGAGCCAGAGAGTGTGATGTGCCAGGTCAATACCGATGCCAGCCTGCGCGCCGTGCTGGACCTGGTGCGTGCCAATGGCCATCGGCCCGACCTGCTGCTGGCCACCGGCGACCTGTCGCAAGACGGCTCGCCGGCAGCCTATCAGCGGCTGCGAGAGCTGCTGGAACAAACTGACTGGCCCGTGCGCTGCCTGCCCGGCAACCACGACGACCCCCACGCCCTGCGCCATGCGCTGGGGCTCTGGACCCAGCCTGTTACCGACATCGGCGCGTGGCGCATCATTCTCTTGGACTCTACCGTGCCGGGTTCGGACGGCGGCCATATCGATGACGCGCAATTCGAATTGCTGGAACGTGCCGCCGCCCTGGCGGGCGAGCGCCACATACTGGTTGCCCTGCACCACAATCCGGTGCAGATGGACAGCAAGTGGCACGACACCATGATGGTCGACAATGCCCAGGCGCTATTTCAGCAATTGGCCGCGCTGCCGCGCACACGGGTGCTGCTGTGGGGCCATGTGCACCAAGTGTTCGACCGGCGGCGCCATCATCTGCGCATGCTGGCCACACCATCGACCTGTTTCCAGTTCGCTATTCACGATGGCCGGCATGTGCTGGATGACGTCGCGCCGGGCTACCGCTGGCTGAAGCTGTATCGCGATGGTTCGCTGGCTACCGGCGTGCGGCGCATCGACACCGCCATCTGGCGCGACTTGCAAGCCGCCTGACCCCAAAGCCGGTCGGCCGCGGAAAAAAAAATGGGGCACCGATATGCTAGGTGCCCCGCAAGCATCCGTTTCATAGGGGAGGGGAAAGAGGAGAAGCCGAAACGGATGACAAGACTGCTGTACCGGATACCGGTAATGCGGTCTACATGGATTTAGGCGCCTGGATAAGGATTAAGTTTCCAGGCCCGCGGCATTGGGCGGCACGAATTTGAATCAGATTGTTTCCGCGCCGCCCGGCGCGGCCAGGCTTCAGGCCGGCGCCAGCGTGCCGCGCATTTTCTTCAAGGCGGCGGACTCGATCTGGCGGATGCGTTCGGCCGAAACGCCGAATTCGTGGGCCAGTTCCTGCAGCGTGATGCCGCCGTCGTCTTGCAGCCAGCGGGCTTCGATGATGCGGCGCGAGCGGGCATCGAGCGCCTGCAAGGCATGGGCCAGGCCGGCCCCTTGCAGATCGTCGTGGTCGCGGCGGTCGAGCACCCGGGTGGGCTCCTGGCGGCCTTCGTCGGACAGGTAGGCGATAGGAGCGTAGGACTCATCGTCGTCATCCTGTTTTTCCAGCGACAGGTCGCGGCCGGACAGGCGCACTTCCATTTCGCTGACGTCTTCGCGCCGCACGTTCAGTTCCTGGGCGATGCGATCGACTTGTTCAGGATCGAGCGTCTGGCCGTCGGGCCGCATGCTGCGCAGGTTGAAGAACAGTTTGCGCTGGGCCTTGGTGGTGGCCACCTTGACCATGCGCCAGTTGCGGATGATGAATTCGTGGATTTCGGCCTTGATCCAGTGCACGGCAAACGAGACCAGGCGCACGCCGCGTTCCGGGTCGAAGCGCTTGACAGCCTTCATCAGGCCGACGTTGCCTTCCTGGATAAGGTCGGCGTGCGGCAGGCCATAGCCCAGGTACTGCCGCGCCACCGACACCACCAGGCGCAAGTGCGACAGCACCAGTTCACGGGCGGAGTCGAGGTCATCGCGGTCGCGCAGGCGGCGGCCCAGTTCGGTTTCGCGTTCGGCAGTCAGAACCGGTAGGCGGTTCACGGCTGAAATATAGGCTTCAATGGTGCCAAGCGAGCCTGGATTGGCAATGGCCAACGCCAGGGCGTTGCCGGACAGGGCCAACGAGCTGCTGGGTTGTTTCATGGCTGCGGGCTCCAGGGTAAGAGGAACGACAATATCAGATCGATGTTAGCACTCTACATATATGAGTGCTAATTCGACTGCTGCGGTGCGATGGAGTTCCCGGGCGGGCCGATATGCGTCCCCATTTAATGAGGCCGGCACGCCGCTTGCCGGAGTGGTGGGCTCCGGGCGAACGGCGCCTGCCGCACGCCCACCACGCAAGGAGCATGCATGAGTGCATTTGCGAAAGCCACCAACGCCCGGGCGCAGGGCGATGATGTCGTCTTCGAACTCGAGACCGCCGGCGTTACCCGGCCGTTTGAAATTTCGGGAGACGCCTTGCGCCGCTACTTTGGCGCCGCCGACGGCAGCGGCAGCGAGTTGCTGCGCGCCTTCGAAAACGCCCGGGAAAAAATCCAGGAAGTTGCAAAGAAGGTGCAATGGGTGCCGTCGGACGGCCCCATCAAGCTGGGTGCCGGCGATTTCGACGGTGGATGAAGCCGCCGGTGGCGTCCCTACCAACCCAGGCGGCGCAAGGCTTCTTCGGTGGCCTGCCCGTCGGGGCGAATAACGACAGCGCCGCGCGCATCCATGAACACGCGGTAGCGGGCGCCGTCCAGCATCGGCATATAGGCGGCACTGCCGTACTGTACGTCGACAAATGGCAGCCAATTGGGAAAAACACGCTTCAGGGCAGCCAGGTCCGGCACCGGCCAGTCGGTCAACGCATGCACGCTGCGCGGTTCGCTCCGTTCGCGCGCCACGTCGCTGTAGCGCCCGGCGATGCGCTCGAAGGCATACAAGGGCGGCACGCCGGCCAGCAAAGCCGGCAGGCGCCAGCGCACCACCTTGGCATCGATCTGCCACTGGTCGCCAGACAAGGGGTATATGCGCGGCGCGGCGCCCAAGGGCGCCTGGGCAGTCAACAGGAACTGTCCCGGCGCCTGTTCGTGGATCTGCACGCTGGCCACCGGCACATCGGTAGTCAGGCGCAGGAACTGCACCAGGGTCAGCGCCAGCATGGCCGACACCCCCGCCAGGGCAATCAGCAAGAAACCGCACAGGCGCCGCACGGGCCGCAGCCGGAACACCCGGCGGCCGCTGGCGTCGCGCGGCCCGCCCCGGCCACACAGCAGCACCAGGCCGGGCAACAGCACGATCAGGGCCGCCAGGGCCATCCAGACGAAAGGCGCGAAACCATTGATCACTAGGCAATCCTCTACGGCGCAAGCGCCACCCGCACGGCCTGGGCGGCGCTATATGTACTGATCGGCGTGAAAACGAAGGTGATCCTGCATGAAGGTGGAAATGAAGTAATAGCCGTGATCGTAATCGGCGTGGCGGCGCAGCGTCAGGGGCTGGCCGGCCTGCACGCAGGCTTGCTCGAACACGTCGGGGTACAGCTGTTCGGCCAGGAAATTGTCGGCCAGGCCCTGGTCGACCAGAATGCCGCGCGGAAACGGCCGGCTCGACCGGGCCATGATTTCGCTGGCATCGTAGGCTTTCCAGGCTTCAGTGTCGGGCCCCAGGTAGCCACCGAAGGCCTTGCGGCCCCAAGGGCAGCGCGTGGGCGCCGCGATGGGAGCAAAGGCCGATACGGAACGGAACCGCTGGGGATGGCGCAGCGCCAGTACTAGCGCGCCATGCCCTCCCATGGAATGGCCGAAGATGCCGGTACGTTGCGCATCGCCAGGCAACTGGCGGGTTGCAATGCCGTGCAGCTCGTCGGCCACATAGCTTTCCATGCGGTAGTGGGCACGCCACGGTTCGGTGGTGGCATCCAGGTAGAAGCCCGCGCCGGTGCCGAAATCCCAGTCCTGGTCTTCGCCGGGGGCGCCCGCGCCGCGCGGACTGGTGTCGGGCGCCACCAGCATCAGGCCGTATTCGGCGGCCAGCCGCTGTGCCCCGCCCTTGATCATGAAGGTTTCTTCGGTGCAGGTCAGGCCCGCCAGGTAGAACAAGGCCGGCACGCGGCCTTGTTCGGCCTGCGGCGGGATGTACACCGAAAACCGCATGGGCAGCCCCACCTGCGCCGAGGCGTGGCGGTAGTAGCGCTGCCAGCCGCCAAAACAGCGATGCTGCGAAATCAGTTCGAGGTCTGCCATGACCCGCGGCTCCTTGCTGACAAGATGGGGCGCTTAGTACAGCACCACTGAACGGATGGATTCGCCGCGCTTCATCAGATCGAAGCCTTCGTTGATGCGTTCCAGCGGCAGGGTGTGGGTGATCAGGTCGTCGATGTTGATCTTGCCTTCCATGTACCAGTCGACAATTTTGGGCACGTCGGTACGGCCGCGCGCGCCGCCGAAGGCCGAGCCTTTCCATTGGCGTCCGGTCACCAGCTGGAAAGGACGGGTGCTGATCTCGGCGCCCGCCTCGGCCACGCCGATGATGATCGACTGGCCCCAGCCCTTGTGGCAGCATTCCAGCGCCTGGCGCATTACCTGGGTATTGCCGATGCACTCGAACGAGTAGTCGGCCCCGCCGTCCGTCAACTGGACGATATGGTCGACGACATTCTCGACCTCTTTCGGGTTGACGAAATGGGTCATGCCGAACTTGCGGGCCATGGCCTCGCGCTCGGGGTTCAGGTCCACGCCGATGATCTTGTCGGCGCCCACCATCCTGGCGCCCTGGATCACGTTCAGGCCAATGCCGCCCAGGCCGAACACCACGACGTTCGCGCCGGCCTCGACCTTGGCGGTATAGACCACAGCGCCCACGCCGGTGGTGACGCCGCAGCCGATGTAGCAGATTTTGTCGAAGGGCGCGTCTTCACGTACCTTGGCCACGGCGATCTCCGGCACCACGATGTGGTTGGCGAACGTGGACGTGCCCATGTAGTGGAACAGCGGCTTGCCGCCCAGCGAGAAGCGCGAGGTGGCGTCCGGCATCAGGCCCTTGCCCTGGGTGGCACGGATGGCCTGGCACAGGTTGGTCTTGCGCGACAGGCAGAACTTGCACTGGCGGCATTCGGGCGTATACAGCGGAATGACGTGGTCGCCTTTTTTCAGGGACGCAACACCCGCCCCCACATCCACCACGACACCCGCGCCCTCGTGCCCCAGGATGGCGGGAAACAGGCCTTCCGGGTCGGCGCCCGACAAGGTGTAGTAGTCGGTGTGGCAGATGCCGGTGGCCTTTACCTCGATCAGCACCTCGCCAGCGCGCGGCCCGTCCAGGTCGACTTCTTCGATGGTAAGGGGGGCGCCGGCTTTCCAGGCGACGGCGGCTTTTGTCTTCATGCGAGGCTCCTGTCCAGTATATGTACTGCTACTGCGTTTCAACGCCCGATGTTAACCTGCATGAGCGGGTCGGCCTGCGCAGGCCTTGTGCAATTGTTTGTCTCGAAGGCTTGACCCCTCGACGGTTATGGCACTATTTATATATAGTTGATTGACCCTAACGCGCCTTCGGCTGCGCACGCCCCCGACCCTATGGCCCGTCTGCCCCGTTTGTACGCCCCCGGGCTGCCCCAGTTGGTGCAGGCCAATTTTGTCCAGCCGCTGGCCGCCCCCTCGCAGCCGGCGCCTCAAGACGTCTTGAATCAACTGGCCTCCTGGCTGGGCGATTCCGCCCAGCGGCATCGCGTCGCGGTGCACGGCTGGGTGCTGGCCAACGACCGCATCCTGCTGCTGGCCACTCCCGCCGACGAAGAAGGCCTGCCGCGCCTGATGCAGACCCTGGGCCGCAACCTGGCCGCCCGCCTGCGCGGCGGCCGTGTCTTCGCCGGGCGCTACCGGTCGGCCCTGCTCGAGCCCGGAGTGTGGGTGCTGCCCGCGTTGGTCTGGCTGGAAACCCACCCGGTGCGTAGCGGCAGCGCGCATGATCCCGATTCCTGGCCGTGGTCATCGGCCGGCAGCCATACCGGCAATACCGCGGCTGCCACGCCGCCATCGCCCTGGCAGTCCGATCACGCCGATTACTGGGCGTGTGGCAATACACCCTTCGATCGCCAGGCCAACTACCGGCGCCGCCTGCAAGAAGGGCTGTCGCGCGAACAAAGCCAGCGCATTGACCAAGCCGTGTCCGGCCAGTGGGCGCTGGGCGGGCCGAGTTTCATTGCCAGCCTGGCACATACAGCCAGCCGCCGCGTGGCCCCCGGACAACGGGGCCGCCCGCGCAAGAAACCTGCCGATCCCCCCGCAAGCCCTGACGCCAACCGCGGCCC
>DASPIV010000479.1:0-10307 GCA_035628955.1 Bordetella sp. | reverse complement strand
TCGAACAGAAAGGCAGAGCCCCTTGCGCGCATCGTCGGACGTGCGGGCGATCAGGATGAAATGGCGTGCCACGCCCGCACCGGTAATGAACCACTTGCGGCCGTTGATGATCCACTTGTCGCCCTGCCGCGTGGCGGTGGTGCGCATCATGGACGGGTCCGAGCCGCTGCCGGGACTGGGCTCGGTCATCACGAACGATGACCTGACCTTGCCATCGATGATGGGTTGCAGCCAGCGGTCTTTCTGATCGGGGCGAGCTACCTGCGCCAGCACGCGCATATTGCCGTCATCGGGCGCGGCGGCATTGAACGCCACCGGTCCGAAGATCGAGCGGTTCATTTCTTCGTAGCAGGCGGCCAGGCCCACCATGGGCAGGCCCTGGCCGCCGCGTTCGCGCGGCATCTGCAGGGCCCACAGCCCGGCTTCGCGCGCCCGGGCGCGCACGCGTTCCAGCGTGGCCTCGGCAATGTTCTCGTGGGCATCGTAGTTGCCGGGCTCGGCTTCCAGCGGAATCAGTTCCTGGTCGACGAAGCGGCGGACGCGGCTGCGATAGTCCTCTAGCTCTGGGGGCAGAGAGAAATCCATGCAAAATCTCCATACAGTGTGCCGCCGGCGGCGGCGATATGCGGTGATTCAAAGTGAACTGACCAGGTGGCCGCCGTCGACATCGATGACCGAGCCCGTCATGAAAGCGGAAGCATCCGAGGCCAGCAGCAGCAAGGGGCCGTCCAGGTCTTGCGGCTGCCCCAGGCGGCGCTGCGGCACGCGCTTGATCAGCGCCTGGCCCGCGGGCGATTCAAAGAACTCGCGATTCAGGTCGGTGGCGATATAGCCCGGCGCCAGTGCATTGACGCGGATGCCGTGGCGGGCCCATTCCAGTGCCAGCGCGCGCGTCAGGTGCAGCAGTCCGGCCTTGGCCGCGGCGTAAGGCGCCACGTGCGACGCCACGCGTTGCCCCAGGATGGATGCGATGTTGACGATGGTGCCCGGCTTTTCGTGCGCGCGGAAATGGCGGGCGCTGGCCTGGGCCACCCGCCATGTGCCATTGAGATTGACGTCGATGAGATCGGTCCAGGACTGCTCGGAAATGTCCAGCGCCGGTTCGCTCAGCGCGACCCCGGCATTGTTGATCACGATGTCCAGCGGACCCAGCTCGCCGGTGGCCGCGTCGATCGCGGCCTGCACGCTGCCGGGCTGGGTGACATCCATTTTCACCACGCAGGCCTGGCCGCCTTGCTGACGGATTTCCCGGACCACTTCCTGCCCGAGTTCGGTGCGGCGCCCGCACAGCGCCACGCGCACCCCGGCACCCGCCAGCAGGCAGGCAAAGTGCCGGCCCAGCCCGCTATAGGCGCCGGTTACCAGCGCCGTCTTGGCCTTCAGGTCTTCGAACATTCGTCTACCCCTTGGTCTGCTTTCGGTCCACGCAGGAGGGATGCCCATGTGTCCGGCACCTCGAGCTCCAAACGTAACACAGCGCTGGCCAGGGCCTTGCCATAGTTGTCGATGGCCAGGCTGCGCGATACTCCGCCGCCCAGGGCCCCTTCCAGCACGAAATTCAGTACCCCCAGGCCGTCGACCTCGTAGCGCGTGATGGTGCCGCGTACCGCGGTGTCGTTATAGATGACGCGCAGCGCGGCCACGGTAACGGCCTGCTTGATATGGGGATAGAACTCCGGTTCGTAGGCGATTACGGCAATGTTCGAGGTGTTGCCCTTGTCGCCCGAGCGCGTGTGTGCAATGCGTCGCAAGCTGACTCGCATGATGTCTCCTTAGACGAATTCGACGGTGCATTGCACCGAGTCGCGCGGCACCAGCGTGGACCACAGGCCGATCACTTCGCGCACCCGGTCCTGGTGAGGCACGCGCTTGCCCGTGGATGCCAGGCCGCAGACGGCCATGCCATCGACCTCGCGGCCGATTTTCTCGGCCTGCGCGCGCGTGGCGCAGCGCGCCGCGATACGCACCGCGATCTCGGCGGGCTGGCACGCCAGGGGTGCGGACGCGGCGCCGTGTACCGCGTTGACGCCGATGAAGTCGATGCGCAGGTCATCGGCCCGCAGGCCGGCCATGCGCAGCCGTTCGCGCAGGATAGTCTCGGCCAGCCGGGCTTTTTCCAGGCAGCCGGGGCCGGCAAAGAAGAACATGTCTTCGCCGATATAGCCTTCCGTGCAGCCCATCGACACTTTCAGGGTGGCGGTACGCGGGTGGCCCGCTATACCTTCGACCCGCACGCGGTCGGGGCCGACCTGGTCCAGGCGTGCCGTGGTGAAGTCCACCACCACGTCGGGGGTGATGTAGCGCGCGGGATCGTGTACTTCGTAGAACATCTGTTCTTTCACTGTGCGCAGGTCGATGCAGCCGCCGGTGCCGCTGACTTTGCCGATCTCGGCGGCTCCATCCGGCTCGATATCGGCGTAGGGGAAAGCCAGGTTCCACGGTTCGGGCACGTCTTTGTAGCCGGGGTCGCCGAAGTAGCCGCCGGTGACCTGCGCACCGCATTCGAGCAGATGGCCGATGCCGCTGCCCTGCCCCAGTCGGGCCCAGTCGTCGGCGCGCCAGCCGAAGTGATGCATCATCGGCGCCAGGAACAGCGACGGGTCGGCCACGCGGCCGGTGATGACGATGTCGGCGCCCCTGTCCAGCGCCTGCACGATGGCCTCGGCGCCCGCGTAGGGTTCGGCCGAAATCAGCGTATCGGCCACCGACGACACAGGCTTGCCGCTTTCCATGATGGCCAGTTCCTGGCCGGCTATGCGGCCGCTGAGGTCGGTGGCGCTGACGGCCGCCACCTTCGCGTGTTTCCAGCCGGCTTCGGCGCACAGTTCGGCCACCCGGCGCGCCGCCGCCAGCGGATGGATCCAGCCCTGGTTCGACACAATGCGCGTGCCGTGGGCCATGCAGTGCGGCAGCACGGCGCGCATGCGGTCATCCAGCCATGTGTCGTAGCCGGGAAACGCCGGGTCGCGGCGCTTGCGTACCTGGGCGGCCGATACGGTGGCTTCGGCCATGGTTTCGAAGCACAGAAAATCCAGTTCGCCGCGCTCGGCATTCCAGCGTGCCGGGTCGATGCGGTCGCCCCACCAGCCCGCGCCCGAGCCGATGCGCAGTTTGCCTGCCTTGTCGTTCATGGGGGTCTCTCCTTTGCGATGGCGGTTGCCTTGCCTATTGCGGACGAATACCCGCGTTGTGAATGACCTGCCGCCATTTTTCGGTATCGGCGCGGATGGTGGCCGCGTAGGCCTGCGGCGTGCTGGCCACCGGAATCGCCCCCAGGCGCTCGACCTGGCGGCGCGTTTCCGGCTCGGCCAGCGCTTGCGCCACGGCCGACTGAATGCGCTCGATCACCCCAGCCGGCGTGCCGGCCGGTGCCAGCAGGCCGAACCATGCGTTCACTTCATAACCCGGCAGCCCCGCTTCGGCCACCGTGGGCACGTCGGGCAGCAGCGGCACGCGCTCAGGCGTGGTGACCGCCAGGGCCTGTACGGCGCCCGACCGGATCTGGCCCATGGCGGAAGGCAGGTTGTCATACATCAGTTGTACCTGGCCGCCCAGCAGGTCGGCCATGGCGGGTGCCGATCCCTTGTAGGGCACGTGGCGGATGTCCACTTTGGCCATGCTGTTGAACAGCTCGCCCGACAGATGCGGCGACCCGCCCAGGCTGGTCGAGGCGAAATTCAGGCTGCCGGGCGCGCGGCGCGCCTGCTCGATCAATTGCGCCAGCGTGGCTACGCCCAGCTTGGGATTGACCAGCAGCACATTGGGCGAGTTGGCCACCAGGGTGACCGGCGCGAAATCGCGCGCCGGGTCGTAGGGCACTTCTTTGTAGATGAACGGGTTGGTGACCTGCGTGCCCAGGGTGCCCATGACCAGTGTGTAGCCATCGGGCCGGGCGCGCGCCACGGCGGCCGCGCCGATGCCGCCGCCCGCGCCGGGACGGTTTTCCACCACCACGCTTTGCCCCAGGCGGCTGCCGGCGCCACGCGCAACCAGGCGCGCCAGCAAGTCAGTGGTGCCACCTGGCGGAAACGGCACGACCAGCGTAATGGGGCGGGTCGGCCATGCCGGCGCGGCCTGTGCATGAACGGCTGGGGGCACGGGTAGCGCCAGGGTGGCGGCAAGCAGAATTGCGTATCGAAGCATGGGTCTGTCTCCGGTTGGATCAGGGATCAGGTGTGGGCAGGCGTGGCCAGTTCGACCAGGGCATCGACCGCCACGGCGCCCTGGCCCTGTGCGCCGACCAGTACCGGGTTGATGTCTATGGATGCCAGGCTGCCACCGGCCGCCAGCGCGCATTGGCCCAGCAGCACGGCTTGTTCGGCCAGCGCCTGCATGTCGGCGCGCGGATCGCCGCGCACCCCGGCCAGCAGTTTGCCGATGCGCAGTCCGTGCAGCTTGTTGATGACATCGTCGGTGCTGAACGGCGGCAGCAGCAGCGCAACGTCTTGCATGGCCTCGACATACTTGCCGCCGCCGCCGATCATGACGATGGGCCCGAATACCGGGTCATGGCGCATGCCCAGCGCGCATTCGTGCAGGCCGTCCTGCATGCGGGCCACGATCCATTCGGCGTCGTCCACGCCCAGGCTGGCCAGCGCGTGGGCCTGCCGGGCCAGGGCGGCGCGCAAGCCCGGTTCGTCGTTCAAGCGCAATGCCACCAGGCCGTGTTCGGATTTGTGAGGTAACCGGCCCGAGCAGGCCTTCAGCGCCACCGGCGCACCGATGGCCCGCCAGGCGGCCACGGCCGCATCGGCGTCGGTGCAGCGAGTGTGCTCGGCCACGGCCAGGCCGTGGCGGGACAGCACGTCCAGGCTTTGCGCTTCGGACAGGAACGCGGCTGTCGATGGCGGCAGCGCAAGGGGGGGCTGCGCAGGCCAGGGCGCGGGCTTGCGGCTGCGCCAGCGATGCAGGCGGTACAGGCCGGCCATCGCGTCGGCGGCCTGTTGCTCGTCGGCATACACGGCCACGCCGCGCGCGCGGAACATCGTTGCCACGTTCTCTTGCCATGCCACGACGGCAACGGGCTTGGCGGCCGCGGCGGCGAATGCGGCCGTGTCCGCCGCGAAGGTGGCCACGTCATAGCCGCGGCCCGCCACCGGAATATCGATCAGGAACATATCGGCGGCCGGGTCCTCGGCTATGACGGGCAACACCTGCCCGAACAGTCCATTGTTCGACAGCAGCGCGGCCGTGATATCCACCGGATTGACGGTGGTGGCGTAGCCAGGCAGGCGGCTGGCCAGTTGCCGCTGGGTCGATTCGGCCAGTGGCGCGATCTGCAGGCCGCGCGCGACGGCGGCGTCCGAGGCCAGTACGCAACTGGCGCCCGAATTGCTGACGGCCACGACGCGCGGGCCCCGCGGCAAGGGGCCGCGCAGCGCCAGTTCGGCGAACCGCACCAGTTCTTGCGGATCGCGCGCCCGCAGGATGGCGTGGTGTTCGAAATAGGCATCCACCGCGCGATCTTCATTGGCCATCGCGCCAGTGTGCGAGGCGGCCGCCCGCGCACCGGCTTCCGAACAGCCCGCCTTCACCGCGATCAATGGCACGCCGCGTGCCCGCGCCAGGGCCGCCGCATCGGCCAGCGCGCCGGCATCCTGCAGCGATTCCAGGTACAGCAGCACGATGCGCACCTGCGGGTCGCGCAACACCGCGCCGGCCAGCTCGGCCACTGTCACGTCGGCCTCGTTGCCGGTGGCGTGCACATGGCGTACCCCCAGGCCGCGCTGGCGCAGCAGGCCATACACCATGGCGCTCATGCCGCCGCTCTGGCTGATCACCGCTACCGGACCGTCGGCCGGCGCGATTTCCAGGAACATGGTCGAGAAACTGGCGATCGCGCCATTGCCGAAGTTGGCCAGGCCCTGCGAATTGGGGCCGACGATGCGCATCCCGGCGGCGCGCGCCCGCGTGGTCATGGCGTCCTGCAAGGCCCGGCCGGCAGCGCCGGTTTCGGAAAACCCCGCCGAGATCACGATGGCCGCCGCCACGCCCAGTTCGGCGCAGCGGTCTACCGCCTGCACGGCCTGTTCGCCCGCCACGGCCACGATGGCCAGGTCCGGTGCGGCGGGCAGCGCATCCAGGCTGGGCCAGGCACGTTCCCCCTGCACTTCGGCGCGCTGCGGGTTAATGGGGTACAGCGTGCCCGCATAGCCATGCTGGCGCATGTAGTGGATGGGCCGTCCGCCTATTTTGTCGGGGTTGTCGGACGCGCCCACGATGGCGACCGATGCCGGATCGAGCAACCGGTCCAGGCCCTCGTGGCGGGGGTGTGCAAAAGCCATGAAAACTCCTGTGGCAAAGGTGGCGGATGAGTCGTGGCGGCTCGCCCGGCTCAGTTGACGGTGGCGCCGGACACCTTGACTACTTCCGCCCATTTCCGGATTTCGTTGTCCAGGAACTGTCCGTAGGCGGCCGGCGTCATCCATTCGGCGTCGAAGCCCTGCTGTGCGAATTGCTTCTGCAGGTCGGGGCGGCCCAGTACTTTGCGCAGCGCCGCGCTCAGTGCCTGCACCACCGCATCGGGCGTGCCGGCGGGCGCCATCAGGCCATTCCAGGCGGTGGCCTCGTAGCCGGGCAGGCCGACTTCGGCCACGGTGGGTATGTCGGGCGCGGCCGGCGAACGCGCGGCGCTGGTCACGGCCAATGCGCGCAGCTTGCCGTCTTTCACGTAGGGCATGGACGACAGCATGGTGTTGAACATGATGTCGGCCTGTCCGCCCATGACATCGGTCATGGCCGGCGCGCTGCCGCGGTACGGTACGTGCACCATGCGGGTGCCGGCCATGGCGTTGAACAGTTCGGCCGACAAATGCGTGGACTGCCCGTTGCCGGACGAGGCAAAGGTCAGCTTGCCGGGCGATGCCTTGGCCAGGGCGATCAGTTCGGCCACGCTCTTGGCGGGCAGGTCGGGACGCGTCACCACTACCAGCGGGCCCTTGGTCAGCAGCGAGATCGGTGCGAAGCTCTTGCGCGTGTCATAGCCCAGGTCCTTGAACAACGACATGTTGATGGCGTGCGCGGTGGTCGCCAACAGCAAGGTGTAGCCATCGGGCGCGCTCTTGGCCACCATGTCGGCACCGATGTTGCCCCCTGCGCCCGAACGGTTGTCGACGATGACGGTCTGCCCGAGTTCTTCGCCCAGCCCTTGTGCAACGGAACGGGCCACGATGTCGGTGGGACCGCCCGGCGGATACGGCACCACCAGGGTAATGGGCTTGGCGGGCCACGCCGCGGCGGCGGCCGTGGCGTTGGCCGCCAGGGTGAAAGCGGCCAGTACGGCGCGCCAGTTGGAAATTGCAGGCATGAATCTCTCCTCCGTCCTCGCGGGACGTTGTTGTTGTTGAATCGGTCGTGGGAAAAAGCCGCTAGTGCGGCCGGTGCATCAAGGCGGGTGGCATGCCTTGAACTCGAGCAGCACGCGTCCGTTGAGTTCGGCCGCGTGGCCGCTGACTTGCTGGCCAATGGCGATGCCCGGTCCGGCATGCCCCATCAGCGTCACGTTCTCGCGCAGTTGCACCAGTACCAGTACATAGGGTGCCAGGGCGCGCCATTGCGGATCGGGAGCGCGGTGCACCTCGCTGCGGGCAATGACGGTGCCATCGCCGGCGGCGCGATGCCAGCGCAAGGCCGTACCGCCGCAAGCCGCGCAGGCGTAGGGGCGCAAGGCCCACCAAGCGCCGCAGTCGTCGCAGCGTTGCAGGTCGAGCGGGTGCCGGATGGACACGGATGTGCCTTCGTGTCCGGCATCTTGGTGTTCGCCCTTGGAGCGGCCCGGTGCGCTCATGCTGCGTTCTCCGCCTGCAGCACCAGGCTGACATGCGCCGACAGCACGCCGCCATCGGCGTGCACCAGCGCGCGGCGGCGCGGTGCGATCTGGCGGTCGCCGGCACGGCCGGCCAATTGCGACCAGGCCTCGACCACGTGGGCCAGCCCGCCCGCCACGCCGGAATGGCCGAATGACAGCAGCCCGCCATGGGTGTTCAGCGGCAAGGGCCCCGAAGCCGCGAAATCGCCGCGCCGCAGCCGTGCACCTGCGCCGCCGCGTGGCGCGTAGCCCAGTTCTTCCAGCAGCATCAGCAAGGTGATGCTGAACGAATCGTAGATGGCCAGGTAGTCGATCTGCGCGCGGTCCAGCTTCGCGTCGGCCAGGGCCCGGCCGCAGGCGCGCGCCGCGCCCGTGTCCAGCACATCGCGCATGGCCGACAGGTGCTGGTGGCGATGCGCCTGGCCGCCGCCCACGACCTGTACCGGGCCTTCGTCGGCGCCGAGCACCAGGGCCGCCGCACCGTCCGATATCGGGCAGCAGTCCAGCAGATGCAGCGGCGTGGCAATGGGCCGCGACGCCAGGACTTGTTCTACCGTGATGGGCTCGCGCAGGTGCGCATGAGGGTGGCTGGCGGCGTTGTGCCGCATCAGGGCAGCGAACCCGGCCATCGCCTCGCGGCTGGTGCCGGTGCGATGCATGTAGGCCGAGGCCAGCAGCGCGTAGTATGCGGGTACCGACGCGCCGTTGGGCACCTCGGTATCGGCCTCGCCTACCTGCGCCAGGGTCTGCACGGATGTGTCCACGGCCTGCCCGCTCAGCCGGTTTTCGCCGGCCACCACCAGAATGCGCCGGCAGGTGCCGGCACGCAACAGCTCGCGCGCCAGCATGACCATGGCCGCGCCGGTGGCTCCGCCCATTTGCATGCCATGCGCATAGTGGGGATCCAGCCCCAGCTTTTCGCTGAGCAGCGTGCCCAGCATCAGGTGCGGAAACGTCGTGGCATAGCCGCACAGCACGCCATCGATATCGCCGCGCGCCAGGCCCGACTGGGCCAGGGCGCTGTTGGCCGCCTGGGCCATCAGGTCCAGTGCGCTGGCGTTGTCGTGGCGGCCGAAGCGCGTGGTGGCGGCCGCCAGAATGTAGGCCCGCTGCGCAAAGAGCTCAGGCATGCGGCAACCATGCGCGTTCGATCTCGCGTGCCTCGTGCGACAGTGCCCGCGCCAATTCCTGTTCGCGCGATTCGATGCGTTCGTTCAGCGCGGCCACGCTGAGCGCGGCAATGGCCCGCCCGCTGGGGCCCCGTACGGCCACGCCCAGGCCGCCCATTTTTTCCACCACCACGTCCAGCAGCATGGCGTGGCCCAGGTTGCGGGCGCGCTGCGTGGCAGCGGCCAGATCATGCTCGGGAAAGCGCGGATACTTGGCGGCCAGGCGCTGTCGCACCATGGGCAGCACCGCCCGGGATTCGGATTCATCCAGCGTCGACAGCAGGGCCAGGCTGCCGGCTCCCACGCCCAGTGGCCGACGGCTGCCCACTTGCAGATAGTTGGCCCGGATGGGGTAGTCGCCAAAGCACAGGTCCAGGCAGACCGATTCCCAGCCCATAGGCAAGGACAGGATCACCGTGTCGCCGAACTGGCGCGCCAGGCGGATCAGGGCGGGCCGCGCCAGTCCGCGCAGGTCCAGGCCGTCGACCATGGCATGGTGCATGGCGTACACCTGCGGGCCCAGCATGTAGTGCTTGCTGACCGGATCGCGTTCCACGAAGCCTTCGGCTTCCAGGTCTTTCAGGATCCGGCGCGCCGTCGAGATATCCAGCGAGGCACTCTGCGCCACATCCGTCAGCCGGTGCACGCGCTGGTCGGACAGGCTGGCCAGTACGCGGCAAGTCTTTTGCGTGGCGGAAACTGCGGTGGCGTCTAGCGTTGGCATCAGTGTGGCCAGGCCCGTAGGGAAATCACGGCCACAAGATAAAAACACCTGCGGGTGCCGGTAAAGTTGCAGCGCAACAAATGTTCGTCCAGCGACAATGCAAGAGGCATGGCCAGCCCGGTCGCGGGGTTTTCTCCGTATGCGCCGGGCGGGCCAGGGGCGCTAGGCGCCGATGGCCACCAGCTCGGCGCCTTCGGGCACCTGGTCGCCGACGGTATAGAACACTTCCTGTACCTTGCCGTCGGCGGGTGCCGAGATCGTGTGCTCCATCTTCATGGCCTCCATGACCAGCAGCGGCTGACCCTTGGATACGCTGTCGCCCGCCTGCACGGCGATGGAAATGATCTTGCCCGGCATGGGCGCGGTCAACCCGCCGGCGTGGTCGGCCTGGCCGTCCTGCGCGTGCGCCAGCGCATCATGCAGGCTCAGCACCTGGGTGCGCCCCTCGCGGAACACGTAGGCCTTCTCGGCGTGCAGCACTACCGTGCCCGAGCTCTCGCGGCCGTCCAGCGCAATGCGCAGGCCGTACGCCAGGTTGGGGTTGGCGCTGGGTTGCGCGCGCCATGAAAAGGCCTGGAGCTGGCCGTCGCAGGCCAGCGTCCACGAC
>DASPIV010000478.1:0-2843 GCA_035628955.1 Bordetella sp. | reverse complement strand
GGCTTGGTAGTAGTGCGGCAAACGGGTAAGTGCATAGCGCGCGCTGGCCTGCCGGATGGCGTTGCGCGCGCCGGTGAATTGCCGGGTCTCGGTATAGATCACGGGGCGGGCGTCGGCTGCGCCGGCCCGGAACAGCCAGGCATAGCACTGCGTACCCGGCTCGATGTCGCCGTCCGTATCGTCGGTGACCCCGGTGTTGGCGATGGCGACCGAAGCCGGGCTATTGCGGCTGGCACCCAGGGCCATGGCACGCGCCACGGCCTCGCTGGTCAGGTTGTGCTGCCGCAGCAGGGCCGCGTCCAGGCCCAGGCAGCGCATTTTCGCTTCGGGCGCATAGGTTACGAAGGCACAGTCCAGCAGGCTGCCGGCGCCCGGTACGTCGGCCAGCGTGGCGGCGATCAGGCCGGCCGTGCAGGATTCGGCGGTCACCAGTACCAGCGATTGTTCCGACATGAACCGGGCCACGCGTTCGACTTCGTTCATTGCAAGGAACTCCTTGAGTAGAGCAGGACAGCCTGCAAGCCGTGTGCCCGGGCCGCCGGCGCCCGCTAATTTTCGATGGGCTGGCCGCCCACCCGGGCGCCGACAATCATCTCCGTAGCCCAGTTCAGCAAAATCGATGTATATGCCCGCTGGGCGGCCTTGTCGGTCAGGCCATGGTCGGCCCCATCCACGATGCGGTGGGTCATGGAATGTGCGCGCAGGAAAGCCGAGCGGTAGTTCATGATGGTGGAATGCGGAATGAAAGTGTCGTGCTCGGACTCCACGATCAGTACGTCTCCGGTAAAAGCTTCGCAGGCGGCCAGGGCGCGGTTCTCGTTCGGCTGAACCCGCGTCAGGCGATAGGCAGTCAGCGTCTCGCGGCTGAGCGACCCCTTGGGGCTGTCCCATTCTTCATCGCGGTACAGGGCCGGCACGTGCAGCGCCAACCACTGCACCGGCCGCAGGGTCGAAAGAATGGCCGCCAGGTAACCGCCATAGCTGCTGCCCACCACCGCGATTTCGCTACTGTCGATCGAAGGATGGCGCAGCAACTCGTCGTAGGCCGCGACGACGTCATGCAGATTATCTTCTCGGGACACGTGGGAGCGCTGGGCTTCGGTGGCGGCATGGCCGCGCAAGTCGAAAGTCAGGCATATGCACCCCAGCCCGGCAATACTGCGTGCGCGCACCAGGTCGAATTTCTGGCTGCCTCCCCATCCGTGGATGAACAGTACGCCGGGAATCCTGGCCTCGGGAGACAGGAAAGTACCCGACAGCGCCTGCCCCCGTACCGGAAAGGAGATGGGTTCGCTACGCGTCGCCATGCCGTACGACTCCCGCCGACTTGCTGATGCGGCCCACTTGCGGGTCGTCATCGTCATACACGATGGTGGCTTCGGGTGCCCGCGCATCGTTGTCGCCATAGGTTTCGGCGGTACGGGCGCGCACCTTCTGCAGGGCCGGGTCGCGGCTGAAGACTTCCAGCGCGCAGGCTTCCGCCATGCTGGCGCCTCCGGCCCGCCATGACTGTTCGAGCACGCCTCGCCGGCACTCGCCCGCGGAGCCGCGCCCCTCGGCCACGTCATAGTTGCGGCGCGAGGCGAAGAATTCCGGATAGCATTCCTGGACCATGGCGTCGTAGCGCCGCGCCAGTGCAATGGCCTGTTGCAGAGGCGGCGGCCAATGCCGTGCGGCCAGGGCATCGAAGCCGCCGCGCACGAAAAGCATGTCCGATCCGCCATAGACTGATTGGCCCTCGTTATCCTGAGTCAATTGCTGCGTGCCCACATAGCTCGCCTCGAGGCCGGGCAACCGCACGGTGCCCACGCTATAAGTGACCACCTCGTCCAGGTGTTCTTCGAGCACCAGGCCGCATTGGGCAAGCTCGTTCACATCCTGGGCACGCACGGCTTCGCGCAGCGTGGTCTCGTCGGATATCTTCACCTGGCCCCGCCCGGCCGTGGCCTGCACCGGTTTCAGCCGCACCGGGCCGTCACGCAGCAGCAGGGTGCCGGCATGCAGCGCATCTTCCGCCGAAAAAACGGTGTATCCCGCCAGCACGGCATCTTGCAGCCGCGCTCCCATCTCTAACGACCACCCTGCTGGCGCGGGCGCCTGCGCTCCCTCGGGCAGGGGGTGCGTAATGGCCTTGGAGGCAACGAAATCGTAGGGCACCACGCCACCGAAAAGGTGTGATTCCGTGCGTATACCCAAGCGGGCCGCCGCCGGCGTGCCCAGCGTCATGGCCGGAACGTAGTAGATCTTGCCGGGCCGGCCGGCGGGTTTCTGGGGCGGCTGATAGTGGGTGGCGCAGGGGCATCCCAGCACGCTCGCCAGCTTTTCCGCCAGGGCGCGATGACTGGCGACGTCATGAGTACAAGCCCCAAGACGGCGAGGGTAAGCCACCACCAGGTCAGGACGAAATTCGGGGTTGCTGGCGGGCAGGGTCGGCATGGGCGGATCTGGTCGTAATCAGCGGCTTGGCAACCACGCACGCGGCGTGCCCGGCCCGTCAACCGTTCAGCCCGCGCAACACCAGGGCAAGCGCCGTCAGCAATAGCGCGGCGCCGATCCACGTGGCTGCGATTCGGCCGAACCGCTTCATCCGGGCATCATTCATATATAACTCCCTGATTTTATTGGTTAAGTTGTTCATGCGCGAGACTTGAAAGTAGCCCCTGGCCCGCAGTTTTCGTGCCAGGCGCGCGGGCGGATGGCCAGGATTGGGCTGCAAGGACTATTCAGCTTGTTGTAAGAAATGCTAAAACACGGGCTTCGTCCTTTATTTCACTCGGAGATTGCATGCTTGAGTTTTTGCAGACCCTTAGCTGGGCCGCCGTGTTCCAGATCATTCTTATCGA
>DASPIV010000477.1:0-3157 GCA_035628955.1 Bordetella sp. | reverse complement strand
CGAACACCGGCTGCGCTATCCCATGAAGCTGGTCGACGGCAAATACCAGCGCATCAGCTGGGATACCGCCTTGAACGAGATCAGCGCCCAGTTGATGCAACTGCGCAAGGAAAGCGGCCCCGATTCCATCTACTGGATCGGCTCTTCCAAGCACAGCAACGAACAGTCGTACCTGATGCGCAAGTTCGTCAGCTATTGGGGCAGCAACAACTGCGACCACCAGGCGCGCATCTGCCATTCCACCACGGTGGCGGGGGTGGCGAACACCTGGGGCTACGGCGCCATGACCAATTCGTACAACGACATGCAGAACGCCAAAGTCGCCTTGTACATCGGGTCGAACGCCGCCGAAGCCCACCCGGTTTCGATGCTGCACATGCTGCACGCCAAGGAAACCGGCTGCAAGATGATCGTGGTCGATCCGCGCTTCACGCGCACCGCCGCCAAGGCCGACCAGCACGTCCGCATTCGCTCCGGTTCCGACATTCCGTTCCTGTTCGGCCTGCTGTATCACATCTTCAAGAATGGCTGGGAGGACCAGGCCTACATTGATGCGCGTGTCTATGGCATGGACGAGGTCAAGGCCGACGTGCTGGCCAAATGGACCCCGGACAAGGTCGAAGAAGCCTGTGGCGTCGATGAAGCCACCGTGTACGGCGTGGCCAAGACCATGCACGAAAACCGCCCGGGCACGCTGGTGTGGTGCATGGGCCAGACGCAGCACTCCATCGGCAATGCCATGGTGCGGGCTTCCTGTATCGTGCAACTGGCGCTGGGCAACATCGGCGTCTCGGGCGGCGGGGCCAATATCTTCCGCGGCCACGACAACGTGCAGGGCGCCACCGACATCGGCCCCAATCCCGACTCGCTGCCCGGCTATTACGGCTTGACCGAAGGCTCGTGGAAGCACTTCGCCCAGGCCTGGGGCGTCGACTACGAATGGATCAAAAGCCGCTACGCCTCGCCCACCCTCATGACCAAGCCGGGCATCACGGTGTCGCGCTGGATCGACGGCGTGCTCGAAGATCCCGATGTCATCGACCAGCCGACCAACCTGCGTGCGGTGTTCTACTGGGGCCACGCGCCCAACTCGCAGACGCGCGGCCTGGAAATGAAGCGCGCCATGGATAAGCTCGACCTGCTGGTGGTGGTCGACCCTTATCCGTCGGCCACGGCGGCCATGGCCGCCATGCCGGGCAAGCCCGAAGACCTGAATCCGAAGCGGGCGGTATACCTGCTGCCGGCGGCCACCCAGTTCGAGACCAGCGGTTCCTGTACGGCGTCCAACCGGTCGCTGCAGTGGCGCGAGAAAGTCATCGAGCCGCTGTGGGAAAGCCGTACCGACCAAATGATCATGTATCAATTGGCCGAAAAACTGGGCTTCGGCAAAGAGTTCGTCAAGAACTACAAGATGCAGAAGGTCAAGGGCATGGACGAGCCCGTCATCGAAGACGTGCTGCGCGAAGTGAATAGTTCATGCTGGACCATCGGCTACACCGGGCAAAGCCCCGAACGCCTGAAAGCCCACATGCGCAATATGCATGTGTTCGACGTAAAGACCCTGCGCGCCAAGGGCGGCAAAGACGCCGAAACCGGGTACGACCTGACCGGCGACTACTTCGGCCTGCCATGGCCCTGTTGGGGCACGCCCGAGCTCAAGCACCCGGGTACGGCCAATTTGTACGACACCAGCTTGCATGTCATGAAGGGTGGCGGGAATTTCCGCGCCAATTTTGGCGTCGAGCGCAATGGCGTGAACCTGCTGGCCGAAGATGGCTCGCATTCCAAGGGGGCCGCCCTGACCACCGGCTACCCCGAGTTCGATCATGTGCTGCTCAAGAAGCTGGGTTGGTGGAACGACCTGACCGACGCCGAAAAAGCCGCGGCCGAAGGCAAGAACTGGAAAACCGATTCTTCGGGCGGCATCATCCGCGTGGTCATGCAGAACTACGGCTGCTATCCGTTCGGCAACGCCAAGGCGCGCGCGCTGGTATGGAACTTTCCCGATGCCATTCCCCAGCATCGCGAGCCCATCTACGGCACCCGCCCCGACCTGGTTGCCAAGTATCCCTCGCACGACGACCTCAAGACTTTCTGGCGCCTGCCCACGCTGTACAAATCGCTGCAGCAGAAGAATGTGGCCGACCGGTTGTACGAGAAATTCCCCATCATCCTTACCTCGGGGCGCCTGGTCGAATACGAGGGGGGCGGTGACGAGACCCGCTCCAACCCCTGGCTGGCCGAGCTGCAGCAGGAGTGCTTTGTCGAGATCAATCCCAAGGCGGCCGCCGATCGCGGCATACGCAACGGCGACCGGGTATGGGTGTCCACGCCCACCGGTGCGCGCCTCAATGTGCAGGCGCTGGTCACCGAACGGGTAGGGCCCGACACGGCCTTCATCCCGTTCCACTTTGCCGGACGCTGGCAGGGGGCGGACCTGCTGTCCAGCTATCCCGAAGGCGCGGCACCCATCGTGCGCGGCGAAGCGGTCAATACCGGTACGACCTACGGCTACGACTCCGTCACGATGATGCAGGAAACCAAAACCACGATCTGCAACATCGCGAAAGCCTAGGAGAGACCACCATGGCAAGAATGAAATTCGTCTGTGATGCAGAGCGTTGTATCGAATGCAATAGCTGCGTCACTGCCTGCAAGAACGAACACGAGATCCCCTGGGGGGTGAACCGCCGTCGCGTGGTGACGCTGAATGATGGCGTGCCGGGCGAGCGGTCTATCTCGGTGGCCTGTATGCACTGCAGCGATGCTCCCTGCATGGCCGTCTGTCCGGTGAACTGCTTCTACCGCACCGACGAAGGCGTGGTGCTGCACAACAAAGACACCTGCATCGGCTGCGGCTATTGCTCGTATGCCTGTCCTTTCGGTGCGCCGCAGTTTCCGTCGCAGGGCACCTTCGGCGTGCGCGGAAAAATGGACAAATGCACGTTCTGCGCAGGCGGCCCGGAAGAACACGGCAGTGCCGCCGAGTTCGAGAAATACGGCCGCAACCGCCTGGCGGAAGGCAAACTGCCGGCCTGTGCCGAGATGTGCTCGACCAAGGCGCTGCTGGCGGGCGACGGCGACGTGGTGGCCGACATTTTCCGCACGCGGGTAGTGCACCGTGGCAAGGGCGCCGAAGTGTGGGGCTGGGGCACGG
>DASPIV010000476.1:0-5349 GCA_035628955.1 Bordetella sp. | reverse complement strand
CGCCGCGGCCCTGCCGCCACCGCTGCCTGTGCCGGCCGACATGGGGTTCCTGCACTTCGTGGCACAGAGCGATTTCGTCGGCAAGACGCTGTTCGCCATTCTGATCATCATGTCGCTGGTCACCTGGTATCTGATCCTGGTGAAATTCGTCAGCAATGTGCGCATGCGCCGCCGCTCGGCCGATTTCCTGAACAAGTTCTGGAATTCCAGCTCGCTGGAGCAGGTCGAGAACGAGATCGTCACGCACGGCGCGCGCGACCCGTTCTCGCACCTGACCAGCCATGCCGTGCATGCGCAAACCCATCATGCCAAGTTCGGCGCCACCAAGCTCGAAGAGAGCGGTGCCAACGGCGAGTTCGTCATGCGTACCATGCGCAAGGTCATCGACGAAGAGACGGCCAAGCTGGAAAACGGCCTGACCGTGTTGGCCTCGGTGGGCTCGACGGCACCATTCGTGGGGCTGTTCGGCACGGTGTGGGGGGTGTACCACGCGCTGGTCGGCATCGGCCTGGCCGATGGCGTCACCATCAATCGTATCGCCGGACCGGTGGGCGAGGCCTTGATCATGACCGGCCTGGGCCTGGCGGTGGCTATTCCCGCCGTGCTGGCCTACAACGCTTTCGTGCGCGGCAATCGCGTGTTCCTGTCGCGCCTGGATGCCTTCGCCCATGATTTGTTCGCCTTCCTGAGCACCGGCCGGCAAGTGGTGCTGTCCGACGGCAAGGTGCGTGCCTTGCGCCGCCAAAGCAATGTGGCGGGTACCCGGGGAGCCGAATAATGGCTTTCGGCAGCTTCGACAGCAAAGGCCCGGGCAGCCACACCGTGTCGGAAATCAACATGGTGCCGCTGATCGACGTCATGCTGGTGCTGCTGGTGATCTTCATCATCACGGCGCCGCTGATGGCGCACTCGATCCGCATCAACATGCCGCAGGTCAGCGCCGAGCAGATCCAGGAAGAGCCCAAGAGCATCGACCTGGCCATCAACCCGGCCGGCGATCTGTTCTGGGACGAGAAGCCGGTGGCCATTGAAGACCTGCCCAACCGCTTCCTGACCATCGCCCAGACCAAGCCGCAGCCGGAATTGCGCATCCGTGCCGACATGAATACGCGCTACGAGACGCTTGCCAAAGTGATGGGGGCGGCCCGCCGCGCCGGCTTGTCGCGCATCGGCTTCATCACCAATCCCACTCCCGCCGGCGGTACGCCGGTGGACGGGGCAGCGCCTGCCAACCCGGCGTCGGCGCCGGCTACTGCGCCGGGCCCGACGCCGGCACCGGCTGCGGCGAATTAACCGGCCCGCAGGGTGCGCCATTACCCGTCCGTGCCATCTTCGCGCTAGAATCGCCGCATGCGAGTTCTTGTAATCGAAGATGACACGACCCTGGGCCACGCGCTCCAGGAGTTCCTGGCCGATCAAGGCTATGCGGTCGACTGGCTGACCGATGGCGACAAGGTGTTGGGCGCCCTGGCAGGGCAGTCCTACGACTTGATGCTGCTCGACCTGAACCTGCCCGGCCGCAGTGGCCTAGATGTGCTGCGCCAGTTGCGCCAGGACGGCAATCAGGTGCCCATCCTGATCGTCACGGCCCGCGATGGCCTGGACGACCGGGTGGCTGGCCTGGATGCGGGCGCCGACGACTACGTCACCAAACCCTTCGACCTGCCCGAACTGGCGGCCCGCGTACGCGCCTTCGGGCGGCGGCGCGCCGGCCAGGCACAGCCCCTGATCGAGGCCGGGGCCCTGACTTTCGATACCGTGGGCCGCGAAGTGCGCGCCAATGGCCAACGCCTGTCGCTATCGGTGCGCGAACTGTCGGTGCTGGAAATGCTGATGGCCCGGGCCGGCCGTGTGGTCACCAAGCGCCAGATCGTCAATTCCCTTTCAGCCTGGGACGCCGACTTCAGCGAGAATGCCGTTGAAGTGTATGTCTATCGCTTGCGCAAGCGCCTGGAAGGCACGGGCGCCAGTATCCAGACAGTGCGTGGCTTCGGGTACATGCTGGATACCGATCCGGCGTGAACACACCGCGCCGGCCCACGCGCTTCATCGCCCGGCCGGCACTTTCCACCATGCCGGATTCCTTCACTACTGATTCTGCCGTGCCGGTCGCCGCACGCTGGCAACTGCCGCGCGGCTCGCTGGCGCGCTATCTGGTCAAGCGCCTGCTGCCGCCCATCCTGGTGCTGGTGGCGCTGGACCTGCTGGCGACCTGGGTGATCAGCCACAAGCTCGATATGGCCGGCTGGATGCTGGAAGACTTCTTCTGGCTGATGGTGGGGGGGCAGGCGATCCTGGTGGGAGTGTTCGCGGGCGTGATCGTGCAAGGCGTGCGTTCGGGGCTGCGCTCGGTCAACCACCTGTCCGACGAAATACGGCAACGCTCCATCGATGACATGCAGCCCCTGGAAGTGGCTGGCGTGCCGGTCGAGATCGAGCCCCTGGTCACCCATACCAATGACTTGCTGCGGCGCCTGGATGCGTCGCTGGCGGCGCAGCGGCGCTTCATCGGCCATGCCGCGCACCAGCTACGCACCCCCCTGAGCGGCCTGCGCATGGAATCCGAATTGATGCTGGCGCGTCCGTTGCCCGATGACGTGCGCGCGCGTGCCGAGCGCATCAAGGCCGTCAGCGACCGCATGATCCGCCTGGGGCAGCAGTTGCTGGTACTGGCGCGTTCCGACCCGAATGCGCGCCCGCAAGACAGCTTCGTGCGCATCGACTTGTGCGAATGGGTGCGGGCCAGCGGCGCCGAATGGATTCCGCATGCGCGCGCCGCGCAGTTCGAGATCGACCTGGTGGCACCGGACCACGCTGTCTGGATCGACGGCGACCCGCTGTTGCTGGATGAACTGCTGGGCAACCTGATCGACAACGCGCTGCGCTACGGCAAAGAGGCCGGCCGGATCACGCTGACCGTGGGCATGAACCCGCCATCGCTCACCATCGAAGACAACGGCCCCGGCATCCCGGGCGACGAGCGCGAGCGCGTATTCGAGGCCTTTTATCGGTCGCCCGGCAGCACCGTGGGCGGTTCGGGGCTGGGCCTGGCGATCGTCCGCGAGATCGCCCATGCCCACGGCGCATGGTGGAAGCTGAACAGCCGCCCCGAGTATCCTGGTACCCGCCTGTCCGTGGTATTTCCCGGCCCCCGCAAGGGAGCGCAACTGACCCGTCACGATCGCGCTTTATGACATTGCAACATTCAGGCATGCTGGCGCCGCATGGCCAGGCCCCCTCGTCGAAAGCGGCCTTGATCATGGGCGCGCTGGGCGTGGTCTATGGCGATATCGGCACCAGCCCGTTGTATACGTTGCGTGCCTGTCTGGTCGGCTTCGCCGATCTCGAGCCCGCCCATATCCTGGGGGTGCTGTCGATTCTTTTCTGGCTATTGATGCTGGTGGTGTCGTTCAAGTACGTCACCTTGATATTGCGTGCCGACAACCGGGGCGAGGGTGGCACGCTGGCGCTGCTGGAGCTGGCTGTGCGAGGGCGGCAGGGGCGGGCCCGCTGGCTGCTGGTGGTGCTGGGTATTTTCGGCGCATCGCTGTTCTACGGCGACAGCATGATCACGCCGGCCATCTCGGTGCTGTCGGCCATTGAAGGCGTGGGCGTGGTGTCGCACACACTGGATCCCTGGATCGTGCCGATGTCGCTGGTGGTGCTGATCTTGTTGTTTGCCATCCAGTCGCGCGGCACGGGCGCCATGGGCAAGCTGTTCGGGCCGGTCATGGGGCTGTGGTTCGTTACCCTGGCCCTGCTGGGCGGCTGGCAGATCTGGCAGGCTCCGCAAGTGCTGCAGGCGCTCAACCCGGTGTGGGCGCTGCGCTTCATCGACGATTTCCCGCTGGGCAGTTTCCTGCTGCTAGGTGCGGTCGTGCTGGCCCTGACCGGGGCCGAAGCCCTGTATGCCGATATGGGCCACTTCGGCCGGCCGGCAATCCGGCGCGCCTGGTTTGCCATGGTGCTGCCCGCGCTGGTCCTGTGCTACTTCGGCCAGGGGGCGTTGCTATTGCGCGACCCGCAGGCGATCCGCAATCCCTTTTTCCTGATGGCGCCTGAATGGGGTTTGGTGCCGCTGGTGATATTGGCCACGATTGCCACGGTAGTGGCTTCGCAGGCAGTCATCTCGGGCGCCTATTCGGTCACGCGCCAGGCCGTGCAATTGGGATTCTGGCCGCGCATGCAGATCTTGCACACCTCGGCTGCCGAGAAGGGGCAGATCTACCTGCCGCAGGTCAACGCCTTGCTGCTGATAGCGGTGTTGATCCTGGTGTTGTTGTTCCAGGATTCCGAAAGCCTGGCGGCCGCCTACGGCTTCGCGGTAACCGGCACCATGCTGGTGACCACGGTGCTGGCATTTTCGGTGTTGCCGCGCGGCGCCACTGGCGGGCGGCGGGTGCTATGGCTGGCGGTGCTGGGCGTGCTGCTGGTGGTCGACCTGCTGCTGTTCGGCGCCAATATCTTCAAGATCCATGAGGGCGGCTGGCTGCCGCTGCTGGTGGGCACGGTGGTGTTCATGCTGATGATGACCTGGCGCCGTGGCCGCAGCCTGCTGGCCGACATGCAGCGGCGCGACCACCAGCCCCTGAAAGACTTCATGACCCAGCTCGAGGAATTTCCGCCGGCACGGGTGCCGGGCACAGCCATTTTCATGACCATGAATCCGGGCGTCGTGCCGGCGGCGTTATTGCACAATCTGAAGCACAACCAAGTGCTGCACGAGCACGTGCTGTTCCTGACCATACGGGTCGAGGATGTGCCGTATGCCTCGGTGGACGAGCGTTTCGATGTCGAGCAGATCAGCCCGTCGTGCTGGCAGATAGTGGTGCACTATGGCTTCAAGGAAGATCCCGACGTGCCCGTCGTGCTCAGGCTGGTGGCCGAGGCGTATCCCGAGATCGACCTGGATCCGATGCGTACGTCGTATTACCTGTCACGCCAGACGGTAGTGGCCGCCAAACGGCCGGCCATGCAGCGCTGGCGGCGCGGCATTTTTGCCTTCATGGCGCGCAATGGCACCCGAAGCACGAAATTCTTCAAGATCCCGCCTAACCGGGTAGTGGAAATGGGAATGCAGGTGGAACTGTAGTGGGCAGGCGGCCGCGCCGGACCGACGGGTCACGGCTCGGCCACCCCAACAAGACTTACTTCTTGGTGTCCTTCAACTGAGGCAACGCCGCCCCTGTGGACGGCGCCAGCAACCCCGTCTGCACGTAGGTGATCAGCTTTTCCCGCGTATCGATGATGTCCAGGTTACGCATGGTGAGCTGTCCGATGCGGTCGGCCGGCGAGAACGTCGACTCGCCTTTTTCCATGGTCAGGCGTTCGGGCTTGTACGTCAGGTTG
>DASPIV010000475.1:0-6262 GCA_035628955.1 Bordetella sp. | reverse complement strand
GGCCACTCCCGCCACCAGCCAGTACAGCCCGGCCGGGCTGTCGAATGGCGCATCGAACGAAGCCACGCTCAGGCCCGCGCCGCCGCCGGTCAGGTCGTCATGGGCCAGTGAGAACTCGGTCACCATCAAGGCGAAGGCCATGGTTGCCATGGCGAAATAGAAGCCGGGCAGCCGCAAGGAAGGCAGGCCCAGCAGAAAGCCGCAGGCTCCGCACAGCACCGCGGCGGCGCCCATGGCGACCCAGGGGCTGGCTTCATAGTGGCCGGTAAGAATGGCGAAGGTATAGGCGCCGATCGCCAGCAGCCCGACATGCCCGATGGAAAGCAGCCCGGTGTATCCCACCACCAGGTTCAAGCTGGCGATCAGGATCCAGTAGGTGCCTATCAGGGTGGCCACGTGCAACTGGTACGGATTGCCGGCCCAGAAAGGCAGTGCCGCCAGGGCCAGCACGCCGATGGCCAGTGGCCAGTGAGTGTTGTGTTTGGTTTTCATACTTGGCGCACCTGCTTGTTGCCGAACAAGCCTTCCGGCTTGATCAGAAGAAAAACCATGAGCAGGCCGACCGCGATGGTTTGCTGGTATTCCCCGCCGAAGAAGTACGTGGCGAAGGTGCTCAGCAACCCCAGCGTCAGGCCGCCCACGATGGCTCCGACATTGCTGCCCAGTCCGCCTGCCGCCAGGGCGATAAAGCCGTACAGCGTCAGGGTCAGCCCCAGCGCGAAGAAGGCGAACGTCAGTTGGCCGGCCGCGAAACCCACCAGGCCGCCCAGCAGGCCCGCCAGGCCGTACGAGAAAGCGCGCACGCGCTCAGTCGAGATGCCGCGCGCGCGTGCGGCGTAGGCGTCTTCGGCCACGGCCAGGAACACCTTGCCGAACAGCGTGCGCCGGTAGAACAGGTCCAGCCCCAGGGCCAGCAGCGCGACGCAGCCGATCGGCAGCCAGTACTTCTGGTCCCAGATGCCAGCCGTGAAGTCCTGCGGAATCAGGCGCGGGAAGGCGCGCGGTTCGGTACCCCACCAGAGCCCCACTGCCTGCTGCACGATGGTGGCAAGCGCCAGGGTACTGAGCAGCCACAGATGCTCGTCAGAACGCGCCAGGATGCGGCGGATCGCCACGGCCTCGGTGACCAGGCCGAACACGACGGCGGCCGCCACCGCGCCGGCCAGCCCCACCATGACAGGCAGGTCCAGGTCGCCGATCAGCCAGGCGCCGACAATGCTGCTCAGCATGAACAGGTGGCCCGTCGTGATGCTGAGCACCTTCGAGGTGGAATACATCACGTTGTAGGCCAGGGCGGCGGCCGCATAGAGCGCGCCGATCGCCAGGCCGGTCACGAGGACGGTCAGCATGGGAAGAACTCCTCTGGATGCCGTATTAGCGGGGGGCGAGCTCGAAGCTGCCGTCCTTGAAGGTGTTCGCGCGGTTCACCACCATGGCCGAGTCGGGAAAACCATTGTGGTCGTCGGCGGTCCAGGTGTAATCGGCATACACGCCGGGCATGTCGCGGGCGCTTTCCAGCGTTTTGCGGAAGGCCTGCGCATCGGTGCCGCCGGTTTGCTTGACGGCATGCTCGATGATCTTGACCGTGTCGTAGCCCAGCGCCACCCACCAGAACGTGAAGTCGATCTTGCCGCCCAGCTTGGGCCGGATGGCGTCCATCAGCGCCTGGGTGCGTTCGGGCAGCTTGCCGTTGGCATCGTAGGTGGTGCTGGCGTAGCCGGCCGCGTACGTGTGATCCCAGTACGAAGGCTTGTTCAGCAGGTCGCGGATCGGCAGCCCCATGAGCGCGGGATGGCCGACTACGGGAACGTCCCATTGCAGGTCGCCGCGCGCATTCAGGATGCGGGCCAGCAGCCCGGTGGCAGCCGACCAGGGCATGATGACGTCCGCGCCGGCGGCGCGCGCCTTTTCGATTTCATCGTTAACGCTGGTCTTGTTGGGATCGATCAGCACCGAATACACCGGCTTGATGCCCGCTTCCTCGAGCAGCGCGGCGGCGCGCTTGGCCGACGACGCGCCGTAGCCGGTGGTGTCGCCTATCACGGCGATTTTCTTGCGCTTCAGGGTTTCCAGGGCATATTTGTTGGCCGAGGTGATCCACTGCTCATTGGTGTTGATCACACGGAAGGCCAGCGGATATTTCTTCGGATCCGTCAGGGTGTCTACCGTGCCGATGATCAGGTTGGGGATACCGGCCCGGGCCAGGATTGGCACCGTGGCCAGCGACTCGCCCGAGTTCACCGGGCCGATCACATAGGAAACCTTGTCATCGTAGGCCAGCTGCTTGGCGTAGTTGACCGCCTTGGTGGGGTCGCCGGCGGTATCGCGCGTCAGCAGCTCGAGCTTGCGGCCATTGATGCCGCCGGCCTTGTTGATCTCTTCCACGGCGAACTGCACGCCCTGGTTCTCGGCGATGGCGGCCGACGATAGCGGACCGGTCAGCGAGGAAAGCCAGCCGATGCGGATCGGCTCGCCTTGCGCGTCGGCCGCGTGGGCGGGCAGGGCGCCCGCCACCAGCGCGGACAGGCAAAACAAGGGTGCTGCGAGTTTCTTGATCGGGTTCATGATTGTCTCCGTATGTTCTACCCACCTCGGACGAGTGGATGTGGGCGGCAATGCGGCCGTGCCGGGCCGGGCACGGCCAGCCACGCTCAGCTGCCGCCGGCCGCGCGTGGCGAAATCAGGTAGGGATCGATGCGATCCCAGTCGAATGTGAAGCCCGTGCCGGGTCGCTCGGGCACCGCCACGCAGCCATCGGCTTCGACCACCATGCGTTCGTGAAACAGCGGTTCGAACCAGGGCATGTGTTCGGCCCAGGTGGCATTGCCGGCTGCCGCCACGATGTGCAGGCTGTGTTCAGTGAAAATATGCGGCGCCACCGGCAGGTCGTGTGCCGCCAGGTAGCGCACCGCCTTGATCATCTCGGTATAGCCGCCCATGCGCTGCAGATCGGGCATGAAGACACTGGCGGCGCGTTCGCGCGCCATGCGGCGGATGCCATAGCGGGTGTATTCGGTTTCGCCGCTGGCGATGGGCATGGGCAGGCGGCGCACGATTTCGGCGGCGCTGTCGTCGTCCCAGGTGGGCACGGGTTCTTCGAACCAGGCCAGGTCGTAGCGGGCCAGTTCGCGGCCCAGCCGCAGCGCGCGCGCCAGGTCCAGGCCCTGGTTGGCATCGGCCATCAGGGTGACCTGGTCGCCGATCGCGTCGCGCACCGCTTCCACGCGGGCGATGTCTTCTTTCCAGTCGGGCGAGCCCAGGCGCATTTTCATGGCCTTGAAGCCCTGGGCCAGGAACTCGCCTGCTTCCTGGCGCAGTTCGTCGCGGCTGGATGACAGCCACAGGCCGGCGCTGGCGTAGACGGGCACGCGGCTGCGATGCGCCCCGAACAGCTTGTACAGCGGCCGTTCGGCCAGCTTGCCGACGATATCCCAGCACGCGATGTCTATCGGGTTGTACGCCAGTATCGACACGCCGCTCTGGCCGTAGAAATTGCAGCTGCGCAGGAAATCGGTCCAGAGCGCTTCCACGTCGTGCGGGTCGCGCCCGATGACCAGCGGGGCGAGCGACCGCGTGAACTGGGCGATGGCTTCCAGCCGCTGCGCATTGAAGCAGAAGCCATAGCCTTCACCGGTGATCCCGGCATCGGTCTCTACCGACACCAGCAGGCAGCAGACATCGGCGATCTCGTGAATCGAAGTTTTCAGCGGACGTGGCAGCGGCAGTCTGGCAAGCCGGGTATGCATAGCGGTAATGCGTACAGCGTTCGACATGGAATGTCTCCGGATTCAGGGAATGAGGACAGCGGCGGCGATGCTGCGCTTTTCCAGCGCTGCGTGGGCGCGCGCCGCCTGTGCCAGCGAATAGTGGCGTGGAATATGCGCATTCAGGGCCTTGGCGCGCATGTGCCCGAAGAGCTCGGATGCCGCCGCGAGCAGGCGTGCGGGCGTGTTCAGATAGGCCGCCAGGCTGGTGCGCGTCAGGTACAGCGATCTCTTCTGCAGGGCCGATAGCGCAACGCCGGTGACCGGGCCGGATGCGTCGCCAAAGCTGACCAGCAGCCCGCGCGCCTGCAGGCTGTCCAGGGATGCCTGCCAGGTGTCACGGCCCACGCCGTCGTAGACGACCGCCACCCCGGTGCCGCCGGTCAGGGCCTTGACGCGCGCGGCCACGTCTTCGTGGCGCGTATCGATGATGCGCCAGGCGCCATGCTCGCGCGCCAGCGCGCCGCGCGCACGGTCGCAGACCGTACCGATCAGCCGCACGCCCAGCAGGCGCGCCCATTGGCAGGCAATCAATCCCACCCCGCTGGCCGCGGCATGAAACAGTACGGTTTCGCCGGCCTGCAGGCGGTAGGCCTGCCGAAACAGGTAGTGCACGGTCAGGCCCTTGAACAGGATGGCCATGGCCGCATCGAAGCCGATGTCTGCCGGCAGCTTGATGATGTGCTGCGCGGGCAGGTTGCGGCACTGCGCATAGGCGCCCAGCGGGCCGGTCGCGTAGGCCACGCGGTCTCCCGGATGCAGGCCGGTCACGCCCGCCCCCACGGCTTCGACCAGTCCCGCGCCTTCGAAACCCAGGCCATGGGGCAGGGCATGCGGATAGAGGCCGCTTCGGTAATACAGGTCGATGAAGTTGACGCCCACGGCGCGATGCGCCACCGTTACTTCGCCGGTCGCGGGCGCGGCCAGAGCGCTCTCGGTTACCCGCAACACTTCGGGGCCGCCATGCGCATCGAGGATAACGGTCTGGTTCATACCGCGCTTTCAGGCTACGGCGCCGGCATCGCGCCAGCCCTGGATGTCGGCGGCGCTGGCTCCCAGCACCTGGGCCAGCACGTCGGCGGTATGTTCGCCCAGGCGTGGCGGCGCGGTCGGCTCGCGCGGCGGTGTGCCGCGCAAGTGCAGCGGCGAACGCATCAGGCGCAGCGTGCCGTGCACGCTGTCGGCGGTGTCGGCCAGCAGGCCGCGCGCGGCGATCTCGGGGGCGTCGAGGGCCTGCGGCACGGTACGCACGGGGCCGGCGGGGATGCCGGCCGCACGAATGCGCGCCAGCCAGTGCGCACTGGACTGGTCCAGGAAAATGCCTTGCAGGCCGGGCACCAGCGTGTCCCGGTTCAAAGTGCGGGCCCGGCTGGTGCGGTAGCGTTCGTCCTGGGCCCATTGCGGCTGGCCGAGCGTCGCGCAGAGTGCGGCAAACTGCGCATCATTGCCCACGCCCAGCGCGAAGGCGCTGTCGGCCGTGGCGAATATCTGGTAGGGCACCACAGTGGGATGCTCGTTGCCGAAGCGCCGCGGTTCATGGCCGGCCGCCAGGTAGCCCGCGCCCACATTGGCCAGCACACTGACTGCGCTGTCGAGCAGGGCCAGGTCGATCAGTTGCCCCTGGCCCGTCTTGTTGCGCGCCAGCAAGGCCGCCAGGATGGCTTGCGTGGCATTCATGCCGGTGACCAGGTCGGTAATGGCCACGCCCAGTTTCATCGGCGCGCCTTCGGGTTCGCCGGTGATCGACATCAGGCCGCTTTCGGCCTGGATCACGAAATCGTAGCCGGGCTCGGCCGCGCGGGGCCCCGTGCGGCCATAGCCGGAGATCGAGCAATAGATCAGGCCCGGATGGGCTTGCGACAAGGTGTCGTAGTCCAGCCCGAACTTGGCCAGCGTGCCCAGGCGATAGTTTTCCACCAGCACATCCGCCTGTGCGGCCAGGCGGCGCACCAGGGCCTGGCCCTGCGGGTGGCGCAGGTCGACCGCCAGCGAGCGCTTGCTGCGGTTGGTGCACATGAAGTACGTAGACTCGCCGCCCACGTCGGGCGGAGTCCAGCTGCGGGTATCGTCGCCCTGGCCGGGAGCCTCGATCTTCCAGACGTCGGCGCCCAGGTCGGCCAGGGTCTGGGTGCACCACGGGCCTGCCAGCACGCGGCTCAGGTCGAGCACGCGCACGCCGTCCAAAGCAAGCGGGGGCGATCGGTCGGGCGCCGTCATTCGATCACCGCGTAGAGGTGCGCGCGCACATAGTCCAGCGCCGACTGCCCGTGGGTGGCCAGCGCATGGGCCCCCACACGGGCGTTCCAGTGCAGTTCGCCCCCGGCGCAGCGCCGCCATTCGCGCAGCCGGCGCGTATGGCACTGCAAGTCGTATTCGGCCGTGACGCCGATGGCGCCGTGCACCGCATGGGCGATGTCGGCGGCGCGGGCCACGGCGGCGCTGGCCCGCGCCTTGCCTTGCGCGGCCAGCAGCGGGGCGGGCATCCAGCTTGCGCTTTG
>DASPIV010000474.1:0-14126 GCA_035628955.1 Bordetella sp. | reverse complement strand
GGGAGTGCGCCGTTCGACTTTGACACAGCCGGGCAGGCACTTTTGCAGCACCTCGGGGTCCATCAGGGCGTCCCACGTCTGGTGCGGGGTGGAGGGAATCCATTGGGCATCGGCTATGCGCATGGCTGTCTCCTTGGTGTGGGCTTGCGGCCCTGTTTACATCTTTGAACCTATTCTGGCCCCAAATCCTGTGTTTGACTAGACACGGGCGCCGACAAGGCTGCCAGCAGCGCGATCAGGGTGACGTACAAGCTGACCGAGCGCATACCGCGAAACATGAGTTCCGTTAGGCCGAAGACGGCGAAACCAAGGCATACGGCCAGGCCCATCGCCGCAGCGGTACGCTGCACTTGCGGCAAGCCATATCGCAGCCGCCGCAGGAATAGCCAGGCGGGGGCCAGGTACAGCGTCAGCAGGGCGATGCCGCCCAACATGCCATAGCTGACCAAAGCCATTAACAGGTCGTTATGCGGCTCGCCGAAATTGGCGGCGACGTAGGCCGAGACTTCGCCGGCTGCGGCGCGTTGTTGCAACGCGTCCGCGAAACTTGAGCCTCCGCCGATGCCAGACCAGGGATCGACGCTGATGATCTTCGCTGAAGCACCCCATAGTTGCAGGCGGATACACATTGAGGTGTCGGCGGTAGGCGCCACGGTCAGGCATTGCTGAATTTCTCGCACCCCACCGGCCACGCGCTCGCGTAACGCAGAACTCGAAGCGCCTATGGCAGTCGCGCCGAGCACGATGGTGACCAACATGGCCACGGCCCGTAGCGGCTCGCGCGGCCAGCGTGCCAGCACCAATCCGATGGCGGCGAAAACGGGAATAGCCATCCAGCCCGTGCGAGTTTGGGTCAGGATGAATCCACCGAAGGTGATGGCAGTCACGGCGATTTTCAGAGCGCGTTCCATTTTTGTATAACGCGTCAGTTTCCAATTAAGACTGTACAGGCACAGCACCGCCATCAGCAGCATCAGGTTGCCGTAGCCAACTGCGTTGAATTGCGGAGTGGGTGGACGCCGTAGCGAGGGCCCCGCCAAGTAAGCAACTACGGCGGTGGCTGCGGCCCCGGCAATCAGGGGGCCCCAGGCGAACTGACGCAGGCGGTTGCGATCCAGTAGCAGAAAGGCGGCCAGCAGGCACGGAAAACCTAGCGCGATACGCAGTCCACGCTCGATTTCGGCACCGTTCCATTCAGCATTCAGAGTTTGGCTGATAACCGCCGCCGCCAACGGCAAGCACAGTGCCAGAACTAGAGAGCGATAACGGCGCAGCGGCTCCCACCGTAGCGGTGCCGGTGCAGCACCAAGGATCAGTGCACAGATGAGGGACAAGAAATAAAACAATCCACTGCCGCCACCGACGGTAAGTGTCAGCACGGGCAGCAGGCCCACCAGGATGGCGACCAAGGTGGTGTAGCGTGAAATTGGAAACGTCATGAAAGCAGCCGCCAGACGTGGGCGCTTCGACAGGCACACGGGTAGCGGATATTGCTACAAAAATGAAAATGTGAAATAAAATATATCTGTATTTTACACAGCTACGCGAATTGGCATAGGGCAGACCCTCGTTGTGACCACAATACAGCGTACTGAGATCGCACATTCTGCCCATGAAAAATGGACGTAAGAGGTGAAGTATAGCCACGAGCCGCAAATTTCTCGCGGCCGGCTCTCTGCGCCGGAGCCCGCATATGCCGTAGCATCTGCGGACCAATCGAGCATTCAGAAATGCGCATGCCTCGCTTGCAACCCATACAATCCGCCCGGGTCTTGTGCTTACGGGGCCTCAATGTAGCTATGACATGCAATATTTGTTGACCGCGTTTTTAACTTCCCTGGTATTTACCGCATTCATCGTGCGGTGCCGCTGCCTGCATAACGGTCTGGCGGCAGACTATGAACTGCACGGTGTGCAGAAATACCACACCAAGCCCGTGCCGCGCATTGGGGGGGTGTCCCTGGTTATAGCCATGGCAGCTACCTGTACGGTGACAGCCTTGCGCGAGCCGCGAGAGCTGCCGGAAATGTTGTTGCTGCTTTTGGCCGCCGTGCCGGCTTTCGCCGGTGGTCTGGCTGAAGACTTGACCAAAAACGTACGGGTGCTGACCCGTTTAGTCCTGGCCATGGCATCTGGGGCGCTGGCGTATTTCCTGCTGAACGCCGGGGTGACGCGCGTTGACATTATCGGCTTGGACTGGTTGTTGCAGTTCGGCGCGATATCCTTTGTTTTCACGGTCGTGGCGATCAGCGGCGCTGCCAACGCTCTAAATATCATCGATGGCTACAACGGCCTTGCGGCCGTCGTGTCTGCCATGATTTTCGCCGGTTTCGCCTATGTGTGTTTCTACCTTGGCGACCGCATGCTATTGATCGTTGCCCTGGGTATGCTGGGGGGCGTGGTGGGATTTTTGTTCTGGAACTACCCACGCGGGCATATCTTCTTAGGCGATGGCGGCGCATATTTCCTGGGCTTCATGATTGGCGAACTGTCGGTGTTGCTGCTCGCGCGCCATCCGCAGGTCTCGGCCTGGTTTCCTTTGCTGCTATGTATCTATCCCATTTTCGAGACGCTGTTCTCAATCTATCGCAAGCGCTGGCTGCGCGGCCGTTCTCCCGGCGCTCCCGACGGTGTGCACCTGCACATGCTGATCTACAAGCGTGTCGTGCGATGGGCGGTAGGCTCGACTGAGGCCCATTACCTGACCAGGCGGAATTCGTTGACCTCGCCGTACCTGTGGCTGCTGTCGTCCCTGGCGGTGATTCCGGCGGTGCTGTTCTGGCAGATGCCCATCATGCTGATGATTTGCGTGGGGGTGTTTTCAGTGACCTACGTGGTGCTTTATCGGCGGCTAGTGCTATTTCGCATGCCAAAGTGGATGGTGATGAAGAAAAGGCGCGGCCATTGATGCGCGTGACACACATCTTCAAGACATTTGCACCGGATACGTATGGCGGAATCGAACACGTTGTACACACACTGGCATCACATACCGCGCTGCTGGGAGTACAGAATAAAGTCGTGGTGCTTACCCCGGGTAAGCCCCGTCGCGAGGCTCTGGAACATTACGAACTCGTGCGCTACAAGCGCGACCTGAATCTGGCATCCACTGGATTCTCGCTGGGACTGTTCCGGCATTTCAGACGAGAGCTGGCGGACACTGATCTGCTACACCTGCATTTTCCGTGGCCATTTGCAGACCTTTGTTATTTGGCCCAAGGCGCGGGCATCCCCGCCGTAGTTACCTACCATTCAGATGTCGTGAACCAAGTGCGGCTGAACAAGCTGTACGCGCCATTGCGCGACCGTATGCTGGCGCGCGTGATCCGTATCGTGGTGACGGCGCCGGGCATGATCGAGAGCAGCCCGGTGCTGCATCGTTGGCGCGACAAGATCGACATGATTCCGCTCGGCATCGAACGGCTTGTTTCCGCGCCGTCCGATGAGGCACGGGCGCGCGAGTTCCACGAACGTTTTGGCCCGCGCTTTTTCCTGTTCCTGGGCGTGTTGCGGTACTACAAAGGGCTGCATACGCTGCTGGATGCGCTGAAAGGACGGGATTATCCCGTGGTGCTGGCAGGCGATGGGCCCGAACTTTCCACGCTGCGCCTGAAGGCGCAGCAGCTCGGGCTGCACAATGTCCATTTTCTGGGCGCAGTCTCCGAAGATGACAAGCGGGTCCTGCTGAAAGCGGCCTATGGTTTTGTGTTCCCCTCGCATTTGCGCTCAGAGGCGTTCGGGCTGGCTCTGGTCGAGGCGGCCCAGCAAGGTACGCCGATGATCTCGTGCGAGATCGGCACCGGTACCAGTTTCGTCAATGCACATGGCGAAACTGGGCTGGTGGTTGCGCCGGAACAGCCGCGAGCGTTGGGCGCTGCCCTGGACCGGTTCTGGAACGAGCCCGAGCAGGTACGTCAATGGGGCCAGCACGCGTACCGACGCTATGAAACCCGCTTTACTGCTGCCCGCATGGCCGGCAGCTATCTGGAATGCTACGAGCGAGTGCTGGCGAATCAGGCCAGGCGGCAGGCTTCGGCGTAGGTATCGGCCGTCAGGCGGGCGCATTGTTGCCAACTGAACTGCGCGCTGTGCGCGAGGCCACGGGCGACTTCACCGTGACGCCAATTTTCGTCTTCCAGGCCACGGATGATGCAGTCGCGTTGCGCGGCGGCGTCGTCGGCCTCGAAGAGCAGCGCGCCTGGCCCGGCGACCTCCGGCAGCGAAGCACGATTCGAGCAAATCATGGGCACACCGGATTTCATGGCTTCCAGCACTGGCAAGCCAAAGCCTTCATATAGCGACGGAAACACAAACAGCCGCGCGCCGGCGAACACGGTCGCGAGCTGCTGGTCGGGAAGATAGTCCAGATAACGCAGCCAGCCGGCCGTTTCCGCCATACGCAGCCGTGCGTGGAGCGTTTCGCTGGACCAGCCTTTGTGTCCTGCCAGGATCAGCGGCCAGCGCCGGCGCAAAGGCTCTGGCAGGCTCTCGTAGGCGTCGAACAGGGCATTGATGTTCTTGCGGGGCTCTATGGTGCCGACGAACAGCGTATAGCCGTTGTGCCGAAGCCCTAACGATTGCAGCACGGCTTGTGTCTCGCCGGCCCCGCGGGGGCGGAAGTCGGGCGAGCCCGCCAACGGTGTGGCCTTGACCCGATCGGCGGCGACGCCAAAAAGCCGCACCACTTCGTTACGCACGTATTCCGAGGGGGTGATCAGGCAAGTGGCACGTTGTAGCGCATCTTCGATCTCGCCGCGCATGTAGCGAACCCGTTCGGCCGGATGGAACTGCGGGCAACTGTAGACCGACACGTCATGGAAGGTGGCAACGGAGGGGCCTTGGTGGCGCGGCAGGTAGAAGTTGGGGCCATGGAATACAGCATTGCCATGCGCGCGCAGGGCACGCCCGCGCAAGGTGGGCAACATGCTGCGGATCAGACCCCGGCTGAGCGGGTTCTTCAGCAGCATGCCACGCCAATCTACCAAGACGCGCGGGGGGGTGTCTTGGTTGCCGGTGGGCAGGTCGGTGGCAAAGCCGAAGTTGCGCATCAGCAGCAGTTCCGGAATTTCCGGCAAGGTCGTCAACTGGCGCGCCAATTCAAACGTGTAGCGGCCAATGCCCGTCAAGGGATAACGTACCGAATCGATCGACAGCACGACCTTCATTGAGCGCGTTCCGTGTTCAACAGGGCGTACAGCGTGCCGTACAGGCGCTGCGCCAGGCGTTCGTAGCGGTGGTCGGCACGCCAGCGCGTAGCAGTTTCCAGGGTGCGTTGTACGTGATCCGGGTTCTGAGCAAGATCCCGCATCAGGCTTGCCAGGCCGCTGGCAATATCCGAAGGAAGGGTGCCCGACAAGCGGAACACCGCGCCACCCAGGTCGTCGAAGATGGAGAGTGGGGTAACTACCACTGGTTTGCCTACGGCCAGCCCATAGCGGACAGCGCCGCTGGCAGACTCGCCAGTCTGTTGGTACGGATAAAGCATAATGTCGGTGTCGCGCAGCAAAGCCAGGCTTTCCGCATCAGGCAGAAAGTCGGTGTGCATCTCGATGTACTCGCCCAGATTCAGCTCCGCTATCCGAGCGCGAACCTGGCGAACCAATCCAGCGGATTCCGGGGCCGGGTATTCCGCGTTCACCATCCGCAGCCTCACCTTGTGCCCATCGCGGCGCAGAATGTCCAGCGCCTCGACCAATTCAAGCAAGCCCTTGTGCGGCAGGAAGAATCCATAGCTGCCCAGGATAATTTCCCGTCTGCCGTCCGGCAAAGCGGCGGGGACGTGCAGCGCATCGTCTTTCACCGCGATGCCGTGCGGAAACAGCATGACGTTCCTGACTAGGCCCAGCTGCTTGAGACGATTCAGGTCGCCCAGGGCATGGACGATAACGCGCGAGCACCGCCCAAGGGCATTGCGCAGGATAGACAGTTTCTTGTGTGGAACGTGGGCAGGATCCATGGTGGCGTGCATGGCAATGGTGACGGTACGGCCAGCGTCGCACTGCGCTTCCAGGAACCGCGCCAGATTCTCCAGGTTGAAGAAACCATAGTTGAACTGCACCACCAGGGTATCCAGGTCCAGGCGTTCGATCTCGGCCGAGAGCTCGGTCAGGGATTCGTGTTCGGTCGTATCCCAGCAGCGCGACACATTGGCGCCATCATGCGCGGTAAGTTCGGAATTGCGTGCCGCCAGTACCGCTACCGGCGCGGGCAGGCAATGCAGAAGGTGTTCCGAATACGTGGCAATGCCGCAGCGCGCGTTCCACGTAGTGATCCAGCCGATGCGCGGTTCGCGTGCGGGCTGCGCCACGGCGCTGTCGCGCGCGGCCTGGACGATGCGGCCAGCAACATCCTGCCAGGTAAAGCGCGACAACAACAATTCGCGGCCCCGGCCTACGCGGTCCTGGCGCGCTTCGGGCGTGGCCTCGTAAACGTTACGTATGGCATCGCGCAGGGCATCGATCTTGGGGTTGGCCCACACTGAATCAAAAATGCCAAGATGGCTTTGCACGTACTCGAAGTCGTAATCCACCAGCCAAGCCGTTTCCGGCGTGCAGAATTCCAACTGCCCGCTCCAGGCCGTGGTAATGACAGGCAGTCCGGACAGCATTGCTTCTGCCAAAGGCAGGCCAAAACCCTCGGCTTTGCTGGGTGCCAGCAGCGCATGGCAGCGCTGGTATAACCCCTTGAGCTGCGCATCGCCGAGATCGGCCTCGATGACCTGCACCTTCGGATAGGCCGGCCGAGCCGCTCGGGCTTGCTCCAGCCACTCGTGCACCTGATTGTGTGGATTGGTGAAGGTCTTGATGACCAGCACGACGTCGTCTTGCGCGGTGAATGCTTGGCCGTAGGCTTCCAGCATGGCTTCGACGCCCTTGCGGGGAAAGCACGACGACACATGCAGAAAACGGAAGCCGGCTTCGGTCAGCTGTGGGCCCGATTCGGCCTCGATGCGGTCCCAGTGGTCTACGCCATTGCCCGACACGGTGCAAGGCACGGTCAAGCCGTTGTCGATCATCACTTTGTGTACATGCTCTGACACTACCGACATGCCTTGCAGAGTGACGTTGAACGCGTCTATCCAATCCAGTGGATAACCGGATTCTTCCCAAGCATACAGATGCATCAGGTTTAGGCGGGCGCGCATGTCATCTACCCGAGGCGGGTAGAGGTTGCGGCTGGCGACCCAGGCGCTGCTGTGCTGCTGTGCGCGGGCTTGCGCGTGCATCTGCGCAAGGTCAGGATGCTGCGCCAGAAACTCGGCATTGGGCTCGAAATCGCCCGGCCCTTCCGTGGAATGCAGGCTTACCTGGTGGCCCAGTGCCGACAGGGCGCGGGCCAGTTCGCGGTTCATGATGGCCAGGCTGTAGGAACTGTCGAACGGCCCCTCTATGCGCCAATGTATTTGCTGTGGCAGTGCTCCGGCACGGAAGAAGTCTTCGGCAGCGGCAATGTTGCGCGCAATGGCGTTGGCCAGCAGCTTCAGGTCGCGTTCGCCGAGGGGATGAGAGCGGTGGGTGGCGCAGAGCGATTGCAGCAGCGCCCGATAGCGCGCTTCGGCTGCGTTCTGGCGGGCCTCCCAGGACATGGGCGTGCGGTCCCGCCGCGCCATTTTTTTCAGAAAATCCAGGGTCAGGCGTCCGGCGCTTTCCCATGAGAACTGCTGGGCACGTTGTAGGCCCATTTCCCGCAGCGATAGCAGAAGCGCAGGGTCATTGAGCACCGTACGCATGCGATCAGCGATAGAGCGCTCGTTCAGAGGGTCGAACAATGCCTCGGTATTGCCGATGACCTCGGGCAGGCTGCTGGTGTTGGCTCCGATTACAGCGGCGCCGCATGCCATGGCCTCCAAGGCAGGTAGCCCGAAGCCTTCCTGCCAGGAAGGAAATACATAGAGCTCGCAACACCGATACAGACGAGCCAGGTCGTCGTCATCGACATATCCAGAGAGGATGACTTCTGCTTCGCCAAGCCCGGCCTGCGCGGCGATACGGCGCAGATTGTCGACATCACCCTGCGGCATTTTGCCGGCCAATACCAGTTGATGGGTTCGCCGAATCGTCGCACCCAGCATGGCATACGCACGTACCAGGCGGGGAAGGTTCTTGCGTTCGTCGGCGCCTCCGGAATACAGCAGGAAGGGGCGCTGGATACCGTAACGGGCCCGCAGTGCCTGGTTTTCATCGATGCTGGACGGCGCGGGCTGGAATATCGGCGCGCAACCTTCGAGGGAGCAGATAACGTGCTGCGGGTCCAGTTGCAAGGCAGAGCACGCTTCCTGGCGAGAGTATTCCGATACGGCCACCCAGCCCGTGGCCGCCCTCAGCGCGTCGAGCTTGCGCTCGTAGAACTGCTTGTATGGCGGGTTGGGGTCAAGATAGTGCTCGGCGTTGCTGAGCGGAATCAGATCGTGAATCGTGACGACCACCGGCACGCCCAGATCTTGCGCAATGCTGGTGACTGCGTCATCGACGAAGCCCTCGAACAGGCTGGGAATGAATATCACGTCCGGGTCGAGCGCCTGCAGAAAAGCCGCGCGTAGCTTCTCGGCAGCGACGCGCCGCGATTCATTGTCGGGGGCGCGTTCGCATACGGGGCCCACGGCCTGCCAGACGACGACGTGACTGACTGGAACCAGACCTTCAAAAGCTGCCTTGAGGGGTGCGATGGTTTCCGGGAACAAGCCGTTGACGAGCAAAATCAGTTCGTGTTCGCCGCGCAACTTGGCTATGGCTTGTGCGATCAAGACGGTGTAGCGGCCGATTCCTCGGAATCGGCTTTCTGTCTGCGCACCCTGCATATCGATCAACAAACGCATCAACGGTTCTCTTTGCGCAGGAGCTCGCGCAGATCGTTGTAGACACGACGGCCGCGCGGCGTGAGCAGCGCGTCGGCGAGGGGGGCCATCGAGCCTGGCCCGATATGGGGCGTCGTGGCCCGGACCAGGCGGCTGTACACGCGAAACAAGGGACGATAAAGGCCGGTGTGATGGGCGATACGTGCCAGCTTGCTGCGCAAGCCAGGTCGTGAGCGGACAAAGTTCAGGCTCAGGCGTGCCACCTGAATCAGTCCGCGACGCACGCGCTGCTGGATGCCTTGTTCGCGCAGGCGGGTACGCTGCACGCCCAGCCAGCGCAACGGCAAGGTGACACGCCATGACCTGCTCTTGAATATTTCATTCAGTTGCGCGTCGCGATCCGCCACGCGCTGGGTGGCGGCACTCATTTGGGCCTGCAGTAAATCGATCTTCTTCCGTAGGGTTTCGGCCTGGTCGCGGGCGTCGAGAGCGATTGTCTCGTTGTCTTTGGCCCATTGGTGCAGGGCCTGTTCTTTGGCCGTGTTGTAGGCATCGAAGACGTTGGGGGGGTACTTCAGTTGTTCAAGCAGCTCTTGATGTTCGCGCGCGACGTAAAAGCGGTTCAGGCCGTCGGAATAGGCGTGCAGGTAGTCGGCTTCGCGCAATAGAGCATCCCAGTCCGCATAGTTCTCAATCTTGGAATTCGGTAGCATGGCTTCGGCTACCACGATCCAGGGCCGGAACCGCGTGAAGTCCATGCCGCGCAGGACTTCGTGCTCGAATCCTTCTACATCGATTTTCAGGAAGTGGATATCGGCAGGCGCGTGTTCGGCGCAGATATCGGCCAGCGTACGAACGTCGATACGGTGCCATTGGCCTTCGTAGCCATCTGCTTCGTGGCGTGCCGCGACGTCGGCATCCATCGTGGCCCAGCCACGCACGCGGCATTCCCAGATCTGAAATTGGCCCGGCGCGGCGCCCGCCGCGCAGCCCAGATTGATGTCCCTTGGCCGTGCGTCGCGTAGTTTTTTCAGATGAGATTGCAGGGGTTCGATATTGATGCCGTGCCAGCCCCGGTCATAGAACACCTTGGTTGCGGAATCGGTTTCGGGGTCGTTGGCGCCAACGTCAATGTAAAAGCCCTCGGCTATCGAGCCCAGCGCACGCCAGAGCATGACGTCTTCGCGATTCTGCGCATATGATACGAGACTCATTTGAAAGAGATTCCTATTTTTGGCTCCAGCCACGAGCTGCCAATGAACTCTGTCTTGTTCATGTTGACGACCTGAAATACCAACGCCAGATCGCGCCATTCGTAGTTCTCATCCAGGTGGGTATCGCTGTTTACGAGTGCCGTCTGGATCGAATAGGTGCCTGGCCCCAGATTGAGCGGGAAGTCGCAGTCATAGGTGAGACGCTGCCCTTGGCTCAGGTCGTTCACAGGCTGGCGCGTATGCGCGGTATTCGTGCCGTACATCACTTGCCCCAGCCGGTCTTTGATGCCGTAGCCCAGGACCAGGGTCTTTATGTTCTTGCGTACCTCAACCTCGATACGCAGGCAGACTTTCTCGCCCACATTCAGCGTTTTTGCCGGCACCCCTTTCTCATTGATCAGGGCAATGCTGGCGACGGTGACTTCGCCGGTGCCGGATACAGTTTGCGTCAGGCCGTTGTCGAGTTCGACCTGCTTAATTTCCATCAAATGCCCTTCCCGCTGCGCCAGCAGGGCGTTGTAGTAATCCATGACGACTTCAGGCTTGCCTTGATGTGCGATGCTCCCGTGGTTCAGCAGTATCGCGCGGTCGCAGATGCTCTGGATGGCTTGCTTGTCGTGCGATACCAGCAGCAGTGTCGTGCCTTGCTGCCGAAACTCGCGGATACGGTCAAAGCTCTTGTGCTGGAAGTATGCATCGCCCACGGACAGGGCTTCGTCAATAATCAGGATGTCGGGGCGTACCGCCGTGGCCACGCTGAACGCTAACCGCACCTGCATGCCGCTTGAGTAGACCCGTACGGGCATGTCGATGTATTCGCCGATCTCGGCGAAGGCTTCGATTTCCTGCATCAGGCTGCTGATCTGTTCTGCGGAAAGGCCCAACAGCTGGCCCGCCATATAAACGTTCTGGCGCCCGGTGAAATCGGGATGAAAACCCATGCCGAGTTCGAGCATGGCGGCAACCCGACCCGTCAGCGCAATGGAGCCGGTAGAAGGTTGCGTGGTGCCGGTGATCATTTTCAGCAAGGTGCTTTTGCCGGCACCGTTGAAGCCAATGATGCCGACCGCTTCGCCAGGCGCGACGCTGAAATCAATATCCTGAAGCACCCACTTCAGGCCATGGTATTTGCGCGTGCCCGGCAACACCCATTCCGCCAGCCGGTGCCAGCGATTGCGGTATTCCTTGTAGGCCTTGCCTACATTTTTGACGGCGATAGTGCCCATTAGAGTTCATCCACCATTTCGCCGGCATGTTTGTGAAACAGATTCATGCCGATGAAGCAGAACACGATGCCGAGAATCGCGCAGGGTATGAGGCTGATCCAGGAAGGATAGCGGTGCTCGACCAGAATGGTCTGGCACGCGCCGACGATGCTTGCCATGGGGTTGAATGCCAGCAAATACTGGAACCGCTCCGGAATGACACTTCGGGGATAAACGATGGGGGTCAGCCAGAACCAGAATTGCAGGAATATCCCGAAGAACTGGCCTACATCACGGAAGAATACATTCATGACGCCCAGCGTCATGCCCAGGCCGAGCGCAAACATGATCAAAATCGCCAGCACCGGTATTAGGGCCAGGAACACCATGCCTGGAAAGTTGCCGCTAACGATCAGGAACGCCGTGAACAAGCCAAAAATGATACTGAAGTTCAGTATGGCGCTGCCGAGAATGGTGGCTGGCAGGCACAGCCTGGGAAAGCTGACTTTCTTCAGCAGGTTGGCGTTGTCCAGAAATACGTTTTGCGACCGGCTGACGATTTCGGTAAATAGGGCCCAGGTCAGTACGCCGGCACACAAATAAACGCTATAGGCGAAGGTCGTGTTCGCACCCGGCAGCTTCGCGCGCATCACACCGGAGAAAATCACGGTGTAGATCAGGATCATCGCCAAGGGGTTGATGACGTTCCAGGCCGCGCCGAGAAGCGAGTTGCTATATTTGGACTGGAATTCGCGCTTGATATTGCCGAGTATAAAGCCGCGATACGCGTACAGGGCTCTTAGCATATTGGTCATGGTGCGATAAGCGTTACAGATAGCGCGCTGGAACGGCACAAACTATTTGCGTGAACCTTCCGAGCTGTAAGCCGCGATTTATACAGGGATACTATAAAAAATTAGCGGCTCCGTCAGGAGCCACTGGGATGAATAAACGGGTTTGCCAGCCCGGATCAACAACGACCGTAGATGTCCTGGAAACGCACGATGTCGTCTTCGGCCAGATACGTTCCGCTTTGTACCTCGATCAGCACGAGCTCGACTTTGCCGGGGTTTTCGAGTCGGTGCTTGTGCCCGGCCGGAATGAAAGTCGATTCGTTGCTGGCCACCAGCATTTCTTGGTCACCATTGACTACGCGCGCCATGCCGTCGACGACGATCCAGTGCTCACTGCGGTGATAGTGCATTTGCAGGGACAGCGACGCGCCCGGCTTGACGACTATACGCTTGATCTTGAAATTGGGGCCGTCTTCGAGCACGGTGTAGGTACCCCACGGACGGTGTACGGTGCGATGCAGCCTGTAGCTTTCGTGGCCGTTCGCCTTGAGCTGGCTGACCAGCGCCTTGACGTCCTGCGCGCGTTTCTTATCGGATACCAGCAGTGCATCGGGCGTGTCGATAATGATCAGGTTATCCAGGCCTACCGCGCCGACCAGCCGTTCTTCGCTGCGGATATAGCAGTTGGTGACGTCATGCAGGACGACTTCGCCTTCGATACTGTTGCCTTGCGCATCCGCTTGCGCCAGATCGCCCAGCGTGCTCCAGGAGCCGATGTCGCTCCAGCCGATATCACAGATAACGACCGCGGCGTGCGCGGTCTTTTCCATGATGGCATAGTCGATGGAAATGTCTTCGGCCTGATGGAAGGCTTCGGCGTCCAGTTCAATCTGAAACTCGGTGTCGTTGCTCGTTTTTCTGCCATTGTCGAGGGCGGCCGCGACATGCTCGCTGATTTGCGGGGCGTGCGCCTGCAGTTCACCCAGGGCGGTTGCCGCCGTCAGGCAGAAGATCCCGGCATTCCAGAAATAGCGGCCACTATTGACGTATTCGGTGGCTGTCTGCAGATCGGGTTTTTCGACAAAACGCAGTACGTCGGTGCCTCGGGCCTCAATGTAGCCATAGCCCGTTTCGGGCGATTCGGGTTTGATGCCGAAGGTGGCCACTTTGCCTTGCTCGGCCAACTCGGTCGCCTTAGCAACCGCTGCGCCGAACGCTTGCGGATCGGAGATCAGATGGTCGGCGCTGAGCACCAGCAGAACGGCGTCCTCGCCGTGCCTGCTTTTTACCGCTAACGCGGCCGCGGCCAGTGCCGGTGCCGTGTTGCGGCCTTCGGGTTCGAGAATGAAGCCGCGTTTCACGTCGACGCCGGTTTCCCGGTATTCGTCTACCGACTTGAAGAGCAGGTCTCGATTCGTGACCGAGATGATTTCGGCGACATTCGGCAAATTGCTGGCCCGCAAGAACGCCTTTTGCAGCAGGCTCTGGCCATCAGCCAGACGGATGAAAGGCTTGGGATGCAGCTGCCGGGAAACCGGCCAAAGGCGTGTGCCAGCCCCTCCACACAAAATAACGGGGACGAGTTTCATATATTCACGCCGCTTATCGTCGCGGCTTTTAGCATAGTCTTGAGCATGGGGCATGATAAACCAAAAAATTCCGCGAAATGGGCCGAAACGACCGCTCCCCGTTTTCCAAATGGGACATTTGTGCCTCTTATTTGCGCGTATTCGCGGGCTTGCCTCAGTGCCTAGTGTGCTCGGGAGCTAAGACGGTTGCAGCCTAGGTAATTCTGCAACAATGGCTTTCGTTTTCATTCCTTGATTCGTTGGCGGGGATGCAGCCGTCCCGCGCCGCCGCGGGTGCTTGGTGTACAGTCGCGTCCTAGGCCCACGGAATCGGCCTTTTTGATTATTGATGGCAACTCGCATTCTCATCGTCCGTACCTCGTCGCTTGGCGATCTGGTGCACATGCTGCCGGCCATTTCCGACATTGCGCGCCACGTGCCCGATGCGGTTATCGACTGGGTCGCGGAAGAGGCATTTGCCGAAATCCCCGGCTGGCATCCGGCTGTGCACGAGGTCATCAAGGTGGCCCATCGGCGCTGGCGCAAGGCCT
>DASPIV010000473.1:0-3723 GCA_035628955.1 Bordetella sp. | reverse complement strand
TACCCTGGTAGGCCCCAACGGCGCCGGCAAGACCACGCTGTTCAATATGATCACCGGCCACCTGGCGCCCACCGCCGGCGCGGTACACCTGCACGGCAAGCCGCTGGCCGGCCTGGCGCCCTGGCAGATTGCCCGCCGCGGCGTGGGCCGTACCTTCCAGGACCTGCGCCTGTTCGTCCACATGAGTGTGCTGGAAAACGTCGCCACCGTGACCGAGCGCGGCAGCTGGCTGTGGCAGCGCCGCGGCGATCCGGGCCGTGTCGAGGCCGTGCTGCACGACGCCGGGTTATGGGACAAGCGGCACGAACGCGCCGCCGACCTGGCCTACGCCGAGCGCAAGTTCCTGAGCCTGGCCCGCGTCATGGCCAGCGAGGCGTCGCTGTGGCTGCTGGACGAACCCGCCTCGGGCCTGGATCCGCGTTCGTTCGACCGCTTCGTCGCCCTGCTGCGCAACTACGCCGCGCGCGACATCACCATCTGCATCATCGAGCACAACCTGGACCTGGTCACGCAGTTGTCCGACCGCCTGGCCTTCCTGGACCAGGGCAAGCTGCTGGCCTGCGGCGATCCCGGCGTCATCCTGAAAGACCCCCAGCTGGCCGCCATCTACTTCGGAGAACGCGCATGACCGCCACCGCTCCCCCGGTACTGCAAGCACGGGCCTTGCGCGCGGGCTATGGCGAACGCCCGGTGCTCGACGGCCTGGACATGCACCTGGACGCCAACGAAGTGCTGTGCCTGATCGGCCACAACGGCGCCGGCAAATCCACCCTGCTGAAGGCGTTGTTCGGCCTGATCAACCCCGAAGGCGGCAGCGTGCTGCTCGACGGCCAGATCCTGGCGCGCGCCGAGCCGCGCCGCCTGGCGGCGGCCGGCATATCCATGGTGCCCGAAGGCCGCGGCATCTTTCCCGGCCTGACCGTGGCCGAAACCATGCGGCTGGGGCTCTGGTCGGCCGGCGTGGCCAAGGCCGACCACGCCGAACGCCTGGAATGGGTGATCCAGGTACTGCCCGCGCTGCGCAAGTTCTACCATCAGCGCGCCGGCACCCTGTCGGGTGGCCAGCAGCAAATGGTGTCGCTGGGCCGCGCCCTGCTCAGTCAGCCGCGCTGCCTGCTGCTGGACGAACCCTCGATCGGGCTGGCTCCCAAGCTGTTCCAGGACTTGATGGGCCCCGTCCGCGCCCTGCAGCAGCAACGCGGCATGTCGATACTGATCGTGGAACAGAACGTGCGCGAGGCCTTGAAGATCGCCGACCGCGTCATCGTGATGAAGTCCGGCGCGCTGATCCGGTCTGGCGTACCGGCCGACTTCGCCAACAACGCCGAACTGATGGAGCTCTACTGATGCCGGCCGATGCCGTGCCAGGGCCGGGCGCCCTGGCAGATTTGTACGCCGCGCACCTGCGCAGCCGTCCGGATGACATCGCCCTGATCGACGAAACCGGGCCGCTGAGCTACCGCGACTTCGATGCCTTGTGCGCGGACACCGCCCGCTGGCTGGCCGCGCAAGGCATCGCCGCCGGCGACAAGGTTGCCGTATGGCTGCCCAACCGCCGCGAATGGCCGGCCCTGCTGTTCGGGCTGGCGCACCTGGGCGCCACCCTGGTCGCCATCAATACCCGCTACCGCAGCGCCGAACTGGAGTACATTCTGGCGCGCTCGCGGGCGCGCATGCTGGTGATGCAGCCGTCGTTCCGGAAAATCGACTTCCCCGCCGTGCTGGCCGGCGTGGCGCAAGATGCCCTGCCCGATCTGCGGACCATCGCGCTGGTCGATGCGGGCAGCGACCGGCCCGCGCCGGTTTTCGGCCGCAACGCGGTGGCGTACCGGCCCGGCAGCCCAGGCCTTTCCGGCGCTGCCCCGCCGGCACGGCAAGGCGATCCGGCACGCCCCGTGATCCTGTTCACGACCTCGGGCACCACCAAGGGCCCCAAGCTGGTCGTGCACAGTGCCGCCACCTTGCTGGCCCACAACCGGCAAGTGGCCCGCGCCTACGGCCTGCACGAACCCGGCGCGCGCCTGCTGGCCGCCCTGCCCCTGTGCGGCGTGTTCGGCTTGAACGGCGTATTGGCGGCCCTGCACGGCGGCGCGCCCGTGGTCATGATGGACTTGTTCGACGCCCCGCGTGCCGCCCGGCTGTTGCAGGCCGAGCGCATCACCCATACCTTCGGCAGCGACGAGATGATGCGCCGCATCGCCGAACATGCGCCTGGCGACCGTCCGTTCCCGCATGCACGCGTCTTTGGATTTGCCAGCTTCAGCCCGGGTTCCGCGGAATTGGTACAGACCCTGGGGCAGCGCGGCTTTCCGCTGCGAGGCTTGTATGGGTCCAGCGAAGTGCAGGCCTTGTTCTCGCTGCAAGCCGCTGAACTGCCCGTCGCCGCACGCGCCCTGGGTGGCGGCATCCCGGCCTCTTGCCACGCCCACGTGCGCGTGCGCGATCCGGCCAGCCCCGAACTGTGCGCGCCGGGCGTGCACGGCGAACTCGAGATCCGCGCCCCGGGCAACTTCATCGGCTACCTGGGCGACCCCGACGCCACCGCGCAGGCCCTGACTACCGACGGCTACTTCCGCACCGGCGACCTGGGCTACCTGCGCCCCGACGGCAGTTTCGTCTACCTGGCCCGCATGGGCGATACGCTGCGACTGGGCGGGTTCCTGGTCGACCCGGCCGAAATCGAGCATGCGCTGGCCTTGCAGCCGGCGGTGCGGAATGCGCAGGTGGTGGGTATTACGCTGCAAGGCCAGCCGCGCGCCGCCGCGTTCGTCATTGCCGACCCGGGCGTTGCGGCCGCAGACCTGCTGGCGCCCCTGCGCGAATCATTGGCGGCGTTCAAGGTGCCGGCCCGCCTGTGGCTGGTGGATGAATACCCCACCGCCGCCAGCGCCAATGGCTTCAAGATCCAGCGGGCCAGATTGCGCCAGATGGCCGACGAACGCCTGCGGCAGGAAGCGCGGGCCTGATTCCAGCCCTATCCCCCCATCGCCATGACGACTCATTCGCTCTATTTCGAAGACTTCCACGCCGGCCAGACGTTCGAAAGCGGCGGCCGCACCCTGACTGAAACCGACCTGACGATGTTCTCGATGTTGTCGGGGGACTGGAATCCGATTCATGCCGACGCGGTGTATGCGGCCGGGACGCGCTATGGACAACGGCTGGTGCACGGCACGCTGGGCATCGCGATCGCCACGGGCATGATGCACGAGCTGGGGATATTCCACCGGTCGGTGGTGGCGATGCTGTCGCTGCGGGAATGGAAGTTCGTCAAGCCGATATTCGTGGGGGATACGCTGCACCTGGTGCTGGACATCCTGGCAGTGAAACCGGGAACCAGTGCGCGGGTCGGGGCAGTGGATAGAAGGCTCAGGCTGGTGAACCAGGATGGCGAGACCGTGCAAGACGGCGCCAGCGAGGTGCTCGTGCTGAAAAAACAGCAGGGCTAGGAAGCCGGCTTGCCGTGCGGCGCCTACACCGATGGCGCCGGCCCGCAAGAGGCACGCACCGTGATGCCGTTGTGCGGCAGCGGCCGGAGCTGCGGCGGCTGCGCGCGCTGCTCGATCATGTCCAGCAGATGGCTGGCGGCCGCACGCCCCAAGTCGATGAAGGGATAACTGACCGCGGTCACCGGCGGCGTCAGCATGTCGGCCACGAAGGTGTCCAGCAGTGCCAGTACCGACATCTGCCGGGGAACCGCGATACCGGCGCGCCCCAGCGTTG
>DASPIV010000472.1:0-25874 GCA_035628955.1 Bordetella sp. | reverse complement strand
GCGCGATCGGGGTGCTGGGTCAATCGATCGGCGGCGGGGGCGGGGACGGCGGCGGTTCGTCAGGCTTCGGCGTGACAGTGGGCGGCACCGCCGGCGGGGGTGGCTCGGGTGCCACGGCGACCGCCAACCTCAATGCGGGTTCGGTGATTGCGACCTCAGGTTTCGGTTCGATCGGCATGCTGATGCAATCCATCGGCGGAGGTGGCGGCAACGCCAGCAACGCGGCGGGTGGCGGACTCTTTGCCTCGGTGACCGTCGGAGGTACCGGGGGAAGCGGGGGCAACGCCGGAACGGTCCAGGTCACGGCAACCGATGCGACGGTCGCGACCCAAGGCGCTATTTCGCCCGGCATCGTGGCGCAGTCCATCGGCGGCGGCGGCGGCGCGGGCGGCTCCGCGTTCTCCGGTTCCGTCGGCGCCGGCTTCTCAGTGTCCGCGGCGGTCGGCGGCTCCGGCGCAAACGGCGGCACGGGCGGTGCGGCAAGCGTCAACGTGATCGGCGGCTCCGTCAAGACGGGGCAATCGCCCCTGATGCAGGGTACCGGCCCCGGCGTCGCGGGCGGCTGCACGGCGCTGCCCTGCAACCAGCTCCCGGCGGACAACTTCGGCGTCGTGGTCCAGAGTGTCGGCGGCGGCGGCGGTATCGCCGGCAACGCGACGGCCGAGGCCATGGCGATCGGAGTACCCACGGAAGACAGCGTCTCGGTCACCGCCACATTCACCCTAGGCGGCTCCGGCGGCTCCGGCCAGGATGGCGGCACGGCCGCCTTCGGTCTGTCGAACGGCGGCAGCATCGAAACGGCCGGACAGGGCTCGACCGGGGTGGTGGTGCAGTCCATCGGCGGCGGCGGCGGCCAGGGCGGCGATTCGACGTCGAATTCGGCGGCGGTGGGCTACGGCAAGAACGCAATTCCCGGTGGTTCAGGCTGGGGCATGACCGGCACCATCGAGGTCGGCGGGTCCGGCGGCAGCGCCGGCAACGGCGGCAATGTGGTCCTGGCCATGGGAGGCACGGCGTCCGCCTCCGCCTCGTCCACCACGGCCGATACGGGGTCCAGTGTCGGCACGACATCCATCACCACCTATGGCGACCACTCCACCGCGATCGTGGCCCAATCGATCGGCGGGGGCGGCGGCAATGCCGGTTGGGGCGCAGGCAATACCCAAAGTTTCGGCGAGCCCACCACCGCGAGTTTAACGGTAGGCCTGGGCGCGCGCGGCGGCTTGGGAGGCGTCGGCGGCACGGTGACCGCCAACCTGTATTCGGGATCGATCGTCACGTGGGGATCGAGCTCGCATGGCCTGCTGGCGCAGTCGGTCTCCGGCGGCGGCGGTACGTCGGTCGGCGGCTCGTTCAATATCGTGCAAAGCTTCTCGAAAGCGAATTCACCGATAACGGTGAAGCCCGGCTTCAATATGACCCTGGGTGGCGAAGGTGTTCCCGGACAAGACGGCGGGCAGGTGAACGCCACGATCGGCGCGTCCATCATCACCAAGGGCGGCAATGCCGTCGGTGTGCTGGCGCAGTCGATCGCGGGCGGCGGCGGGGTAGGCGGTTCGGCGGGGGCCGATGGATCGGCCGACAACCCCATCATTCCCAGCAAGGCCATCGATACCACCATGGACGCCCTCAAGGCGCGCGAGGCGGGCAGCGAGCTCGGGGCGCTCATTCCCGATATGAATAACAGCGGATCGCTGCCCTCGATCGACCCGACTTTCGGCTTGGCAATCGGCGGGACGGGCGGACAAGGCGGTGACGGGGGGCAGGTCACTGTGAACCAGAATGGTCCGATCACGACCTACGGCGACTGGTCCCACGGCATCCTGGCGCAGTCGGTCGGCGGCGGTGGCGGCATGGGAGGCACGGGTGCGGCAACAGGCACCGGCGGCATTCCCGAACTGACCGTGAACGTCACGCATGCGATCGGCGGCCGGGGCGGCGCAACGGGTAGCGGCGGGCCCGTCAATATCGCTTTCGGCGGCGCCACGCCGGCAGTGACCACGATGGGCTTCGGTGCCGCGGGCGTGGTCGGCCAGAGTATCGGCGGCGGCGGCGGTGCCGGCGCGGACGGATCCGACCAGGCCACGGGCATCATCAGCATCGGCGCCGGCACGGCGTCCGGCGCGAACGGCGCGGGCGGTAGCGGCCAGGCGGTTTCCTTCACGACATCGAATTCGGGCGCCGCTGCCATCGCGACCAGCGGTGACGCGGCAGACGGCGTGGTGTTGCAGTCCATCGGCGGGGGCGGCGGATTGGGAGGCGCCGGATCCAGCCAGTACCAGCAAAGCTGGACATCCGCATCCAATGGCTCCCTGACCTTGCAGGTCGGCGGAGCGAGCAGCGCCAACGGAACCGGTGGCAACGTCACGTTCGATTCCACGGGCGGGCCGCTGTCGATCTCCACCACCGGCAATTACGCCTACGGCATCCTGGCGCAAAGCATCGGCGGGGGCGGCGGCGCGGTCAGCGCCATCGCGACGACTCCGAACATCACGACCCAGATCGGCGGCACGTCGTCCGTCGGCGGTGCAAATGCCGGCAACGTCAACGTTACGCTGGCCAACAACAGCACCATTTCCACGGCCGGCTACAGCGCCTTCGGCATCATGGCGCAATCGATCGGCGGCGGTGGCGGCTTGATCCGTGTAATCGGGGATACCAGCACCCCTCCCCAACTGGACACGGGCAGCAGCGGCAGCACGCAGCAGTCGCAGCCGGCAGTGGGCGGGGGCGGCAATGTTTCCGTCACCGTGGATCCCACCAGCAGCGTCACCGCTTCCGGATACGGTGCGTACGGCATCTTCGCCCAGAGCATCAACGGCGGCGGAGGCTTCATCGCCAACGGCGACGTCATGTACGCGGGCGCACCCCAGCAGGATTTCTGCGCAGACCAACCGGGAGGAGAATGCGCCGAGAGTGCAGAGAGTTCCACAGTGAGTGTGGACGTGCAAGGGACAGTGTCCGCTCTCGGCAGCAACGCGGGCGCTATTTTTGCGCAAGCCGCGGGCTACGCCAGCGGCGACGCGAAAATCTCGGTCAGCGGCACTGTGCAGGGCAACACAACGACCAATGAGGCGGGAAATAACACCACCCAGACCGCGCTCATCCAGATGGATACACCGGACGGCAGCAATCTGCTGACCGTCACGCCTGGCGGCCACGTCACCGCCAGCAGCATCGACGGCGTCTTCGGCAATGCGGTGCAGTCGCTCAGCGGCATGGGGACCGTGGAATTGGAGGGCGTGCTGACGGGCTCGCTATTGCTGCGCGATGGCAAGTTCAATGTGCATCCGGGCGGCGTGCACAACTCCGGCAGCACCACGCAGGCCGGACAGGTGGTCAACGCCGGCACCATCAACGTGGGCGTGCCGCTGTCGAGCGTGAGTTCGACCCTGGTCGATACCGTCACGGGCGATTACACACAGACGTCGCAGGGCGTGCTGGGCGTGACCGTGGATTCGTTGCGCACGGCCGCGGGGCGCATGAACGTTAACGGCACGGCCAACATGGACGGGGTGATTAGTCCGAGCGCGATCAGCCTGTTGCCCGGCGAGTTCACCGTGCTGACGGCGGGCACGCTGCAAGGCTCGGCCGACGCGGTCGATTCTCTGGTGATCGATTGGGGTGCCAGGCGCTCGGGCAACCAGATCTCGCTCACGCCCAACGCAAACTACAAGCCGGCCGGTGTCAAGCTGACGGACAGCCAGACCTCGCTGGCGAATTACATGAACCGCGAGTGGAGCAGCGCCAACCCGGGCGCGGCGTATCGCAACGCCGGTTTCTCCCGGATCACCGATGCCAAAAGCTATACGAAGGCGCTGAACTCCGTGTCGGCCAAGGCCACTCAGGCGCAATCGATCGCGTTGGCCAATAGCTCATGGACGATCCTCGGTTCGTCGATGAGCTGCCCGGTGTTCGTCGCTTCGAACACGCTCATGGGCGAAGGCAACTGCGTATGGGGCAAGATCGATGGCCGCTGGAGCGACCAGTCGGCCAGCGGCGATACGCAGGCCTACGACGTGTCGAGCACCACCTACCGCTTCGGCGGCCAGCACCAGATCGCGCCGGAATGGTACCTCGGCGGCTCGCTGGCGGTAGGGCAGACCTGGGCCCACATGAATGGCGGTTCGTCGGGCGACGGCGATGTCTATGACGGATCGATCACGCTGAAGCACATCGTCGGTCCGTGGCAGTTCGCCGGCTCGGTGGCGGTGGCCAACGGCAACTTCGATGTGAGCCGCCATGTCGACGTGGCGGGCGATGTCGCCACGCTCAGGGGCGACCCGAGCGTGACGATGGTGGGCGCGCGCATACGGGTGGGCTACGAGTTCGCGCACGAGGACTGGTACGTGAAGCCGTACGGCGACGTGGACCTGGTCTACACGAACATGCCAGGGTTCAACGAATCCGGCGACTCGAACTACGCGCTGAACGTGCGCGGCTCGCAGCAGACCAACGTCGCGTTCACGCCGATGCTGGAGTTCGGGCGGCGCATGAACCTGGATCCGAAGACAACGCTGCGGGCCTATGCGGCGTTCGGCGCGAGCATCCGGCCCAGCGCGGGCTACACGGTGCGATCGAGCTTCACCAATGGATTGTCGTCAGACGGCACCTTTACCGACCACGTCAGTGCGCCCGACGTGCTGGGCAAGGTGGACATGGGGCTGCAGATATACCGGGCCAACGGCTTCGAGGTGAAGGCCGGCTATACGGTCGACTTCGGTAGTCATTACGTCAGCCAGACAGCCAGCGCGCGCTTTGCGTACCACTTCTGACGTCCCCGTAAAGTTCTTCAGGTGCGTCTGAGGATGAATGCCTTTGCGATCGGGTGAATAAAGGAACCACACCGCCGGGGCAGCCGTGCCACCGTGCGGGCGATCATCGCGAACATAAGTCCAAAGACGCGCCTGCCGGATCTTGCCCGTTCCAGGCATGAGTACCGGCACCGGCGTGTCGTCGGCGTGCAGCTTGGATGCTGCAAAGACGTGATCGCGCAATGCCGCCACCAGTGGCGCAAGCAACTGATGTGCGCCGCCGACCCAATCGCCCATCGTGCTGTCACTGAGCTCGATACCGTCGCGGGCGTAAATGGTGCACTGACGATGCAGCGGAACATGGTCCGCATATTTCCTCACAAGGACGTGCGCCAACAACCCTGGACCGGCCAGGCCACGGGAGATCGGTCGGCTTGGCGCAGCTGCTTGCATGATGCGATCGCAACACGTGCAGGCGAACTTGGGACGCACATGTTGGACGACCTTGAAACTGGCCGGAACGTACTCCAGCACATTGCTGACGTCTTCGCCGCTTCCATGCCCCGCCGCAATCCGGGCAAGCCGGCGCCTGCGGGCGGTGTTCGATGACTTCGCGCGGCAGGTGCTCGGGCAGCGGACGCCGCTGTTTGGGGGTAATGCCGCCCAAGGCCATATTTGGCCGTTCATGATTGTAGGACCACATCCACTCGGTCCGCCTACCCGTTTTGATGCGCAGGTTCAATTCGAGCTCACGGTAGATCCGGTACACGCGCTTTTGGTTCAACCAACGGAACATTGCGCAGGTACAGAAAGCACAGCCCAAAGCCCCAGGTGCGATGGTTGTCCGTCCGGCGCAGTAGCCAATTAGCGATCTCTTCGTTCTCGGCGTTGGCCTTGGCAACGTACCGATAGCAGGTCTGGCTTACCTGAAATGCCGAGCATGCCAGGCGGATTGAGATGCCGCGTTCTTGCACGGCGCGCTAGGCCATCTCGCGGCGACGAGATGGCCTCACCACTTTCTTTCGAGAACCTCCGCAACGATCTCGGCTTTGAGTTTCTCCTCAACGTACATCTTGCGCAGCCGTGAGTTCTCAGCTTCGAGCTCCTTCATTCGCGCCATCATCGACACGTCCATGCCGCCATACTTGGCACGCCACTTGTAGAACGTCGCCGAGCTGATACCCAGCTCCCTGCACAGCTCAGGCACCGCCAGGTCGGCCCCGGCACCTGGGATGAAGGACCTCATACGAACTCTCCTAAATCTGCGGATAAATCCACTACAAACCTAAACACTTTCGTCGATTTGATGAAAATCATTCGGTATTCCCCCCACTGAACGCGCGGTATCACGAGCGACCAAGATCAGGCGCTCAATGACCGTTTTGGTGGAGCTACGGGTGAACGGGAGCATGGCCACCGCTAGGGGTATTCCGCTAGGCGACGATACGTTAGCCGCATAGATCTTCCATAACAGCAGATCCGTCCAATTAGTAGGTGATCTTTTACGAGATAGTGATGTCGCCAACCCCAGTCTGCGAGTCAACGAACGCCTCGACCATCCTCGAAGGCACATTTCCGATCTGCTGGCCTACGCAGGAGTACCCGCATCATGACTAAAGCCTCCGATCTGCTAATCCAGTGCCTGGAGGAGGAAGGGGTGGAGTACATCTTTGGAGTTCCTGGCGAGGAAACCCTCGACATGCTCGACAGCCTCAGCCGCTCGTCCAGGATTCAGCTGATTCTTACCCGCCACGAACAGGGCGCAGGCTTCATGGCTGCGACTTATGGTCGGCACACGGGCAAAGCTGGAGTATGCATGGCGACGTTGGGGCCGGGCGCGACCAACTTAGTCACAGCCGCCGCCTATGCGCAGCTTGGCGGGATGCCGATTCTGATGATTACTGGGCAAAAGCCGATCAAGAAGTCCAAGCAAGGCCGTTTCCAGATTGTTGACGTGGTCGGCATGATGAAGCCGTTGACGAAGTTCACCCACCAGCTCGCCAGCGCCGACAACATTCCCAGCCGGGTGCGCGAGGCCTTCCGGCTCGCCGAAGAAGAGAAGCCTGGCGCGACGCATATCGAGTTTCCCGAAGATGTCGCCAACGAGGAGACGAGTTCGGTGTCGCTCAGTCGCGGCCACACACGGCGGCCCAACGCCGATGCGAAGTCGATCCGCGCTGCGGTGCATGCGCTTGAAAACGCCAAATCGCCGATCTTGGTGATTGGTGCAGGTGCCAACCGCACCATGACCTGCCGGATGCTGCTTCAATTCATCGAGAAGACCGGCATTCCCTTCCTCACTACCCAGCTTGGAAAGGGTGTAGTCGACGAACGTCACCCCAGGTTTGTCGGCTGCGCCGCCCTATCGGCAGGCGACTTTGTCCACCGTGCGCTCGAAGCCGCCGACTTGATCGTCAATATCGGCCATGACGTTATTGAGAAACCGCCGTTTTTCATGCAGGTGGGCGGCACGCAGGTGATTCATATCTCGATCAAGACAGCCGAGGTTGACCCCGTCTACTTCCCGCAGATCGAGGTGGTTGGAGACATCGCCAACGCGATCTGGCAGATCAAGCAAGACATTGTCCCTAATGACAACTGGCGGTTCGATGCGATGCTGACGGCGCGCCGGCGGGAGGTCGCACACATTACGTCGATATCGAGAGACCCTCGTTTCCCCATATTTCCACCCTATCTGGTCGAGCAGGTGCGCGCTGTCATGCCTGACGACAGTATTCTCTGCCTAGATAACGGGGTGTACAAGATCTGGTTCGCCCGTAACTATACGGCTTACCGCCCCAATACCGTGCTGCTCGACAACGCCCTCGCCACAATGGGCGCGGGCCTACCTTCGGCCATAGCCTCGGCGATGGTCTACCCCGGCCGTAAGGTGATGGCGATCTGTGGCGACGGTGGCTTCATGATGAACAGCCAGGAAATGGAGACCGCCGTTCGTTTGAAGCTCAACCTCACCGTGCTGATCCTTAATGACAGCAGCTACGGCATGATCCGCTGGAAACAGGCAGATATGGGCTTCAAGGACTGGGGGCTAACCTATAACAACCCCGATTTTGTCAAGTACGCGCAGAGCTATGGCGCGTTTGGCCATCGCGCTGAAAGTGCCGAACATCTCGTGCAGCTGCTCGTGCATACCCGCGACGTACCGGGTGTCCACCTGATCGATTGTCCGATTGATTATTCGGAGAATGATCAGATCCTTAACATCGACATCAAAAGGTTGTCGAGAGAATTGTAGTCGTCGTTGCGACTCACCAGCTTCGCCGCAAAGCGGGGATACGCCCCAGGAGTTTCTTATGACTACGCTCAAGTCTGCCTATCCGCTCTATCTCAACAACGTCGCAAAGCAACCGAACGCCGATCTCGCCGTGACCGATAAATTCACGGGTGAGGTCGCGTTCCACGTCGCACAGGCCGATGCGGCAACGATCGATGCCGCGATATCGGGTGCGGTCGAGGCGGCTCAACCGATGGCGCGGATGGCGAGTTACGAGCGCCAGGCGGTGCTTGATCATTGCGTTTCCCGTTTCATCGAGCGGTTCGATGAGCTAGCCTACGCGCTATGCGTCGAGGCGGGCAAGCCGATCAAAGATAGCGAGGGAGAGGTCGGTCGATTGATCGACACCTTTCGCATTGCCGCCGAGGAGTCGGTGCGGATGACCGGTGAGGTGCAGCCGCTCGACATTGCGCCACGCGCCAAAGGTTATCAGGGTATGTGGAAGCGCGTACCCATCGGACCGTGCTCGTTCATCTCGCCGTTCAATTTTCCACTTAATCTGGCCGCGCACAAGATTGCGCCGGCGCTCGCGGTCGGTTGTCCGTTCGTGATAAAGCCGGCGAGCCGCACCCCATTGGGTGCGATCATCATCGGTGAAGTGCTTGCCGAGACTGATCTGCCCAAAGGCGCATTCTCGATCCTACCCGCCAGCCGCGGCGGTGCCGACCTATTCACCACAGACGACCGGTTCAAGCTACTCTCATTTACTGGGTCGCCCGAGGTTGGCTGGGACCTCAAGGCGCGCTGCGGCAAGAAAAAGGTGGTTCTCGAACTCGGTGGAAATGCCGCGGTCATCGTCGATGCTGATGCCGATCTCGACGATGTGATCGAACGGGTTCTTTTCGGTGCTTTCTACCAGTCGGGACAGAGCTGTATTGGGGTGCAACGCATCATCATTCATGCCGATGTTTACGACCGTTTCCGCGATATGCTGGTCGCCAGAACGAAGCAGCTGGTGATGGGCGATCCCAAGCAGCGCGACACATCCATCGGCCCGATGATCGATGCCAAGGAAGCAACGCGGCTCGAAACCTGGGTTAACGAGGCAGTAGCCGCGGGCGGCACCCTGCTCTGTGGCGGTAGCCGCGACGGTGCGATGTTCGAGGCCACGTTGCTCGAAGCTGTGCCTGCCCACAGCAGGCTCGTCACCGAAGAGGCTTTCGGCCCGGTTGCGGTGCTGTCAAGCTTCACGGATTTCTCTGCCGCACTGGTGGAAATTAACGCGTCCAGATTCGGGTTGCAGGCGGGTGTCTTCACCCGCGACCTGTTCAAGATGTTCGATGCCTGGGATCAACTTGACGTGGGTGGCGTACTGGTCAACGACGTTCCCAGCTACCGCGTCGACAACATGCCTTATGGCGGGGTAAAGGACTCGGGTCTGGGCCGTGAAGGCGTGCGTTTCGCGATGGAAGACATGACTGAAATTCGCAACCTGGTGATTCGCCGACCATAAGGCGTGCCCTTGACGAATTATCGGGAGCGCGCTGTCACTTTTTCTCGCCCCACATATCGAGAATTTTCGATAGTCAATTTTTTTGAAACAGGAATATCCAATGAAAGCAGCCCTACTCAAATCATTTGGCGGTCCAGAAGCATTTGAAGTCTGCGATGTCCCCAAGCCTGTCCCGCAAGCAGGACAAGTCTTGGTCCGGGTGCATGCAACATCCATCAACCCCTTGGATTACCAGATTCGCCGTGGCGATTATGCTGATCTGGTGCCATTGCCGACCATTACCGGACACGACGTGTCAGGCGTTGTCGAAGAAGTGGGCCCTGGCGTGACTGCCTTCTCACCAGGAGACGAGGTCTGGTACACCGCACAAATATTTGGCGGGCAAGGAAGTTATGCCGAGTACCATGTTGCCGCCGAAAGCATCATCGGCATGAAACCGCCGTCGCTCAGCCATCTTGAAGCGGCAAGCCTGACCTTAGTTGGCGGGACAGCGTGGGAAGCGCTAGCCGTGCGTGCAGCGTTGAGAGTAGGAGAAAGTATTCTGATACACGGCGGCGGGGGTGGAGTCGGTCATGTAGTGATCCAACTTGCAAAAGCGATGGGAGCAAAGGTATTTACAACAGTACGTGCAGACCACTTTGAGTTCGTGCGAAGCTTGGGTGCCGATGTACTGATCAACTATGAAAAGGAAAACTACGTCGACGCCGTCATACGGGAGACGGACGGACGCGGCGTCGACGTCGTGTTTGACACGATCGGCGGCAATACGTTGTCGGATAGCCCAGACGTACTCGCGCAACTAGGCCGCGTCGTAACGATTGTGGACATTGCAAAGCCACAGGTGCTGTTGCAGGCTTGGAGCAAGAACGCCAGCTATCACTTCATTTTCACACGACAAAATCGCGGCAAGCTCGATGAGTTGAGCACGCTGGTCGAACGTGGTCAATTGCGGCCACATGTCGGTGCTGTCTATTCGCTGGACGACATTGCACTCGCTCACGCCCGGCTGGAAAGTCGCGACAACGGACTTCAAGGAAAGGTCGCAATTGCGGTCGTTGCGCCGGCTCATTCGCAAAATACATCCATCTGACGAGTCTATTCATTCACAAGGAAAGTCATGATTTATGAGATCGCTCTACTCCCCGTCCAGAAAAATTACAGCGACGATTTCAGACGTGCATTTGCCGAGGTCGAACCTTTGCTCAGGCGCGCGAAAGGTTACGGCGGCCACTTCCTCGCGCAAGGTATCGAAACGCCTCAGCAATTCAATCTCATCGTGCGATGGCAATCACTTGAGGATCACACACCGAACTTCGAAGAGAGTGAAGACCATCGGAGGTTCATGATGGGCCTACAAGAGTATTTTTCGGAAGAACCGACTGTCTATCATATTGAAGGATCGGAACCGTCAGCGGCCAAACATAAAGGAAATAATGGAGCTGTTGGCATGGGTAAAAGTGATGTCCTGAATTTCTGATTCCCGATCATATGTGGCCCGCGCTCTTGGTAAGTTCTTCGATATTCGGGTGATCAGAGGCGCTTACGCCGAGCGTGCGTCCAGCAACTCGACTCAATGATCTGGCCACGTCGGCATAGCGCACCATAGCCACTGTAGGCATCTGCTTGCAGAATGCCACGAGGATCGGCTGCATCAGAATCTCTCGCTGCCAGCTGATCCGCAACCCTTAAGCCTGTCCATCTTGCGGACGGTTGAACGCCAGATAGTGGCGCACCACAGGCCGCTGTTGACCCTGATGAAAACGCAGGACTTCTTGTTGAATATCCGCGTCAACCTTTGATACGCGTTGATGCTGACGCAGGTGCTCGGCCCACGACTCAACCTGAAACCACTCAAGCATCACGCTTGGGTCTGCTGAGTCTTCAGCGACGCCCCACATATAAGCACCATCACGCCGCCGCTCGGCGGAGAGCCGGGCCAGTGCCTTGAGAAACGCAGAACGATCAGCGTCCGACACGCGATATTCGATCTGAATGATCACGGGCCCCCGGTCAAATTCGACCGGGGCAGCGGTCAGGGGCTCGGGCCAGTGATTCGAAGGGACGAGGTCGGCCTCGCCAGTGGGCAGCTTGACGCGATGTGCGAACAGGCCAACAAGGGCCAGCGCGCTAGCGCTACCGATCAACGTCAAGGGGACGCCGATCGCTGCAGCCGTGGCGCCCCAACTCAGGCTCCCGCCCGTCATCGCGCCGTTAAACACGGTCAAGTAGACAGCCAGCGACCGCCCTCTGACCCAGTTAGGCAAGATGGCTTGTGCGACACCGTTGAGCGTCGTAAGCGCGGTGATCCAGGCTGTGCCTAGTACGAGTAGCGTACAGACCGCCAGCCACTTTGGTGGGGAAAACGCTAGCAAGACCATGACGCCACCGGTCACTAACGCAGCGAGTAACAAAAGGCTATCAGCACTAAAGTAACGCCGTAACCGAGGCATGATCAAGGCGCCGACAATCGCGCCCAGGCCCACTGCCCCCAGCAACACACCGTAAAAACCCGCGCCGCCCTGGAGCAGCTCCCTGGCCACTAGCGGCAGGAGCGCCCACGCAGAGCTGGCCATGACAAAAAACAGGAAGGCACGCAGCAGGACCACGTGTAGCTCGCGGCTGGCACGCGCATAGCGTAGACCAGCACGAAAAGCGCCGGGAAACCGTTCCGTTAACGCATGGCGCTCGGTCTTGGGGCGTGGCCACCACAACAATGCCGCAATCACAAACAGGTAGCTAATGACATCGACCCCGTAGGTGACTGCCGCACCCAAGCTCGCTAACAATATGCCCCCCAAGGCGGGGCCGACCGCACGAGCGATATTGACGCCTAGCGAATTCAGGGCGACGGCGTCCTTCAAGTCCTTTTTCTCGACGAGCTCAGGGACGATGGCTTGCCAGGTCGGGCCCATTAATGCCGCCCCGATACCGCCTAAAAAGGTTAACGCCACCAGGGACGCGACGGTGTTCAACTCGGCAAGCGATAGCGCGACCAACGTCGCACTGACACAGGCGAGCAGTATCTGGATGCCGATTAACAGTTTGCGCCGATCGAATATATCGGACAGCACGCCAGCCGGAATGGCCAGCAGAAAAATGGGCAAGGTGGCGGCAGCTTGGACCATCGACACCGCCACAGGCGATGTCGACAGGTCCGTCATGATCCACGCGCTGGCCACATCACGTACGAAGCTGCCCGTATTGCCGACAATTGTGGCGACCCAGAGTACGACGAACAAGGTCTGGCGCAGCGGGGCAAAGCCGCTGGATGGCGATGGTTGCACGGGCGGAACGGTCTGATCGGTCATGTCCGTCGCTCATTGAGATCCAGCCAAGCCACTAGCAGAAAGCCACCCACGAGCCCAAGATGCTCAAAGAAGGCATTGGCCGCCATAAAGCGATCCTGCCCGGCAGGCATCTCCCAGAATCGCAGTGCCAGTGCGGTGGCTAACAGCGTAAATGCGACCAAACCCAGGGCGCCGAGCCAACGCATTCGCCCGCTGAGTATCATCAGGGACGCGACGAGCTCCAGTGCGATGACGAGTACGGCGAACAGCGTGGCTGGCTCGAGGCCGAAATGCGCCATCTCGGCAACCGCCTCCGGAAAGTCGATAAGTTTCGTCAACCCGCCTTGCAAATAGGCTGCGCATAGGCCTAGATAGGCGAGAAAGCGTACGGCACGCCCACCAAAAACCGGGGCTGCCGCGTACGAGAGCTTGTCGCCCATCGTGTCATGCGAGGACATGGCCTGGCCTCCTTAAACGGCCCAGCAGGCACAACCCAACGCGCCAAAAAAGCCTTGTGGATCTGAGGTGGGAATATTTGAAGCCCAGGCACGCGCATGGTCGTGCCCATGCAAGCTGCACGCGCTGGCGCACCCGCAAGACGCTATCGCCTGATAGCGCATCGGTTGTAGTGAATTGCGCCCCGCTCCGTCGGGCTCACCCCAAGCGCCATATCCTTTGAATAAGCGCGTGGGCGACCATTCAGGCATGGCCGGCGGCAGCGGGTTGTCGTCCAGCGATGCGAACCGTTCATCGCCAAACACGATGCGACCCCCGACGACCGTGAGGTGCGAGGTGAGAAACGATATCTCGTCCTCGGCAACGCTAAAGAAATCTTTGCTAGGCACGATGAAGTCGGCAAAATGACCCGCCTGAATGCGTCCGCGCTTGCCCTCTTCGTTAGAGAACCACGCGACGTTCTCCGTCCACATCCTTAACGCGGCCTCGCGATCCAACAGATTGTGCTGGGGGTATAGGCGCATGCCGCCCAATGTTTTGCCGGTGATCATCCACGACAGCGAAACCCAAGGGTTATACGACGCCACGCGTGTAGCGTCCGTACCGGCAGAGACCTTGACTCCGCTATCCAGGATTTTCGCGATCGGAGGACTGGCCTCGGCGGCCTTCGCGCCGTAGCGCTCAACAAAGTATTCACCTTGATAAGCCATGCGGTGCTGCACCGCAATACCACCGCCCAAAGCCGCGACGCGATCGATCGACTTGTCAGATATCGTCTCAGCATGATCAAAAAACCAATTGATCCCGCGCAGCGGTATGTCCCGGTTGACCTTTTCAAAAACGTCTAACGCCCGCGATATTGTCTCGTCATAGGTCGCATGCAAACGCCAGGGCCAATTATTCTGTGCCAGGACGCGCACGACCTCCTCGAGATCTCCCTCCATGTCCGGGCTCATCTCTGGACGCGGCTGGCGGAAATCTTCGAAATCCGCAGCCGAAAACACCAGCATCTCTCCGGCGCCATTGTGGCGAAAATAGTCATTGCCCTGCTTGTATTTCACGCTGCGGGTCCAATTTAGAAAGTCGTCCTTTTCTTCTTTGGGCTTCTGCGTAAACAGGTTGTACGCCAGACGAATCGTCATCTGATTGTCGTCGTCGAGCTTTTGAATGACAGCGTAATCATCGGGATAGTTTTGAAAACCGCCCCCTGCATCAATAACGCCGGTCACACCCAATCGATTGAGTTCGCGCATGAAATGCCGAGTCGAATTGACCTGATAATCGAACGGCAGCTTGGGACCCTTGGCCAGGGTGGCATAGAGGATCATGGCGTTGGGCTTGGCCAGCAGCAACCCCGTGGGATTACCTTTTGCGTCGCGCGTGATTTCACCGCCGGGAGGCTCGGGCGTCTCTTTGGTGTAACCGACCGCACGCAAGGCTGCCCCATTGAGCAAGGCCCGGTCGTACAGGTGCATGACGAACACCGGCGTATCAGGCGCCACAGCGTTTATCTCGTCGATCGTGGGTAGACGCTTTTCGACAAACTGCTGCTCGGTAAACCCGCCAATCACGCGTACCCATTGGGGCACGGGCGTCCTGGCGACCTGGCGTCGCAGCATGTCCATGGCGTCAGCCAATGAGCGCACACCGTCCCAGCGCAACTCGAGGTTGTAATTTAAGCCGCCGCGCACTACATGGGTGTGATTGTCGAACAGGCCAGGCAGGACCGACCTGCCTTGTAGATCGACGACCCGGGTGGATGACCCTGCCATGGCGCGGATTTCGCTATCCGAGCCGACTGCCAGAAACTTTCCGTCTTTGATTGCGACCGCCGTCGCGACCGGATTACCCCGATCTAGCGTCGTGATCCTACCGTTATGGAAAATAATGTCTGGAATGGAATTGGACACCTTATCGTCTCCTTTGACCATGACTTGAGCCACGCTCGGGCGGCCTAGCACGCTGCTGATCGCGGCCGTGGTCGCGAGCGTGGTCGCAACGCCTAGTACACTTCGACGACTACTCATACCGTGTCCTCCTGCTCGAACGCTGTTGCCTTAGTGGTCTGGCCACTATCATGTGAATTGTCATTTATTTATTGGACAGGCTTGCCGTTATGGAAGATTCATGCGCAAAAAATGACGCCACGTCACCGGTATGCGCGTGCCACATCCTGCGGCGCTTGCCGAGTCGCTTTCGTCTAAGCCGAGACGGCAATACAGGGCTCTGACCCATTGACTGAACGATGCTTACCCTACGACACCTAAGACATGCAGCCTCGGCATGGGCACGGTGCCTGCTGCCGGTTTTTCTGCTGTCCTTGACTCATGTGTGCTGGGCTTCGGCAACCCTATTCGACAGATTCGAGCATCGCCGCTGGACGCGCGCCGACGCGGCCCCCAGCCAAATTGGGGCGCTGGCGCAGACGCGTGACGGTTATCTTTGGCTCGGCACTAACGATTCGCTATACCGCTTTGACGGTCTGCATTTTGTCCGTTACAGCGCGACCAATGGTAAATCGCTAGGCATCGTTTCCACGCTGCAAGCCGAAGACGAGGGTCTCTGGGTAGGCTTTAGAACGGGAGGCGTTAGCCTCGTCACCGAGGAAAAAATCACCTCTTATGGCGTCAGCGATGGCCTGCCAAATGGCGTCGTCTACGGCATTGTCAAGGATCGTAGCGGCGCGGTGTGGGCCGCCGCCAATGACGGACTCGCTCGCTTTGACGGCAAACAGTGGCACCGCATCGGCGCCGATTGGTCATTCCCGGGGCAGCACGCCCACGCGGTATTTGTCGATCGCGCCGGAAAACTATGGGCGGCCAACGAGCAACGTTTGTTCTATCTTCCCCCTGGCGGACGCGCGTTCATCGATACAGGACTCTCAGTCGATCGGGTGAACCAAATCTCTCAAGCGCCTGATGGCGCCATTTGGGTGGCTGAGCGATACGGTGGCGTCCTTCGGCGTATCGCTGAGCAAGGCGGCGCGGTCAGCACCATGGACGTCATCGAGGGCGCGAGTAGGTTGCTGTTCGACAGCAACGGCGCCACCTGGGTCGCAGCGAACGGCGGCATCCGCTACGTACCGGCCTCGACAACCGATGTGCCGCCGATACGAGACGCGCTCTCTCTGGCACAGCAGTTCTACGTCAAGGACGGGCTAAGCGCTGATACCGTGCGCGCCATCCTCGAGGACGAGGACGGTAACATTTGGCTGGGCACAACAGCCGGTCTGGATCGGTTTCGCGCGAGCGCCATGGTTGTGGCTGATCTTCCCAAACAGGCACTTAATTTCGCCCTTGCTGCAGGCCAAGATGGCAGTATTTTCGCGGGGACGAGCAACCTTCCGGCCATGCGCCTTGACCGGCGAGGATTGACGCGACTGGATGTTCCCGCCCCCATCCAGAGCGCGTTCAGCGATTCGACCGGTGCTGTCTGGCTGGCCGGCACGCACGGCATCTGGCGTGCACAAAACGACGCCGCCGAATTCGTGGCGCCATTACCCACCACGGACCTGCCCGACTCTGCGGCGCGTGCGCTGACTGTGGATCGCGAGGGCAACGTATGGTTGTCGGTCAACCGCACGGGCCTGTTCGTGTTGCGCGACGGACGCTGGACCAAGAAACGCGCTCCCAGCGACGACCCGCGACAGATCATGCCGGTCACCGCTAGTAAGGACGCGCAGGGGTACCTCTGGTTTGGCTATCGCAACAATCTCATCGTGACCTACGACGGCGATAAGGAACGCCATTGGGGTGCCCGTGAGGGTCTACTTGTCGGTCATGTTACGGCGATGCTGCACCTGGACTCGCACACATGGGTGGGCGGCCAACACGGCTTGGCACGATTCGATGGCGAACACTTTCACCATCTACTGCTGCCCGACAATGGATTGTTTGACAATATCTATGCGATTATGGCGACACCCAGTGGTGTGCTATCGGATCCGAACGGCTACGACCTGTGGCTGCACAGCAAAGGCGGCATTTTTCAGCTAACGGCCTCGGAACTCCAACAGGCCATGCTCGACCCAGAACACCCAGTCCGCTATCGGAGCCATGAGGCGATGGGCGGGTTGGCCAACGATCCCCATCAGGTGCTACCCGTGCCAACGGCGGTGCGCACAACAGACGGAAGGTTATGGTTCAGCACGAGTAGCGGCGTAATCTGGCTGGACCCGACGCACTCTGCAAAACGACACGCGACCTCCAAACCCATCATTGAGTCATTCACTGCAGATGGGAAAGAACACCTTTCAGATCGACTTTCCCGGCTTGGCCCCCAGCCTGGGCGCATTGAAATTGCCTATACCGCGCTTGATCTGTCGGGCTACCCGGGTTTGCACTTTCGCTATCGGTTAGACGGACACGATTCGCGTTGGCAGCAGGTCGGCACAGCACGTACGGCTGTCTATAACGACCTGGGGCCGGGACAATACCGATTTCGCGTTCGGACGATCAATCCAGATGGGATCCTAAGCGCCGACGAAGCCTCATTGAGCTTTACGATACGACCGATGTTCTATCGCGATCCGTGGTTCATTTTTCTGTTCATCATCATGGTATTTGTCGCGCTGTGGCTACTGTATCGTGTAAGAATGCATAGCGCGACTGAACAACTCCGTGCCCGCCTTCAAGAGCGCCACGAAGAACGCGAACGAATCGCACGAGAGCTCCATGACACCTTAATGCAAGGGGTGCACGGACTCGTATTGAGCTTTCAGGCCGCTATCGAATCCTTACCGCCCGCCCATCCCTCACGAAAAAAAATAGAGCGCGTGCTCGATCGGGCCGACCTCGTTTTGGTTGAAGCGCGTAACCGTGTCAATGATTTGCGCGAGGGTGCGGACTGCAGCGAGAATCCACTGACGGCCCTAAGAGCGGTTCTGAGCGAATGGAATTCAGCGTCCTGCCCGCTTATCACGTTCGATACCCAAGGCGTGCCGAGGCCGTTACACCCTATCGTTGGCGAAGAAAGCTACGCTATTGGTCGTGAAGCCATTGTGAATACGCTCCAACATGCCAACGCGCAGAACATGGAGATCAAGGTCATCTATGGCAGACATGCATTTCAGCTGATCATTGCTGATGACGGCGTCGGTATTGACCCCCAATACCTCCCGCCCACCACGCGTCCCGGACACTGGGGTGTCCACGGCATGTTTGAACGCGCGGACAAGATTGGTGGCAAGCTGTCGATCCTGCGAGGTGCCAAAGGGGGCACGACAACTGAACTGACTATTCCCGCCTCCACGGCTTACCGAGAGAGTCGCCGCGACCTCGGGTCGTGGCTGCGATCGTTGTTTCGATAGGGACTCTGTCTATGCAGCCAATCAAAGAACCGATCCGCGTCCTGGTGGTCGACGACCATCCATTACTACGCGAGGGCATCACTGCCGTTCTTGCGACTCAACCTGACATCGTCTTGGCGGGTGAGGCGGCAAACGGCAGCGAAGCCCTGCAGCAATTTCGCACCCTGCAGCCGGATGTCACGCTGATGGATCTACAGATGCCCCTGATGGACGGCATGCAAGCAATACAGGCCATCCGTAGCGAATTTCCGTTCGCACGCATCGCCATTCTCACGACCTATCGGGGCGACGCGCGCGCTTTACAGGCAATTAGAGCCGGGGCCTTCGGCTATCTGCTAAAAAGCAGCTTACGCAAAGATCTCCTGGCTGCGATCCGCGCCCTTGCCGCGGGCGAGCGCTACATCCCTGCCGATATTGCAGCCGAACTCGCTGTGCACTTGAGTCAGGAAGGGCTCACGCCACGGGAAATTGTCGTACTGCAGTGTGTCGCCATGGGCAAGCCCAACAAGCAGATCGCTGCGGAGCTGAAGGTCTCCGAGGACACCATCAAGGGGCATCTCAAAAGCATCATGGACAAATTGGGCGCCCAAAACCGCACGCATGCGGTCACGCTGGGGATACGGCGCGGCATTGTCACCGTGTGACCCCCACTTATGGGGGGGGCACTGCCCCCCCCGATGTGGTCTTACGCGGGATGGATAGCGCCCTTAAGATGGCCACCATGTATTTGATCAAGGCCAGGGCCTCGCTGGGCCCCAGAGGATCGCAACCATGCGTGCCACCTTCTCCGCTGTTGAGGCGTCTACCCCTTTTGCCGATCAAACGCCGCACGATGAACTGAGCGAAAGCGATACCGGCGTAATCGAGCTGCTGAGGCGGGCGCAAAGCTCGCTATCCAGCGATCGCCAATCCGCGCGCAAGTACTTGACCCGGGCCTTGACCCTATTGCAGCAAGATCAGCCCCCATCGAAAACACTAGGGCATCTCTCTAACGGACAGATTCGACGCCTGCAGGCGCACATAGACGCTCACCTCGACGCCCGGATTCATTCCTGCGAGTTGGCGGCCGTACTTGATTTAAGTGTCAGCCACTTCACCCGTCTGTTCAAGAACACTTTCGGTGTGACCCCGTTGATCTATCTCGCTAATTACCGCATTGAATCAGCATGTCGAATCATGCTGACCACGAATTCTTCATTGACGGACATCGCACTCAGCCATGGCTTTTGCGATCAATCTCATTTCATCAGGATTTTTCGGCGTCAGACCGGGCTGACACCGCGCACTTGGCAACGCATGACAGTCGAGAGTGAGTCCAAAGACGCTGGCCCTGAGACCTCCTGTGCGTCCCACTACGGATAAGGCGCAGGCGCAGCAAGTAATACGGCGAGACGCGAATATTGTGTGGCAGGTCGAGCACGGCAAAGCCCGCGCCGATTGGGGGTTGGGTCAATAGCGACGCCTAGAGGTATTTCTCCATATTGTACCTGCCAGTAGGGCCATACCGGGCGTAAATGCCGCTACGGGTACACGGCCACATTCACCGTAGAAATCTTCCATAAAAGCAATCTTGTTCAATCAACGAATGTTCAAGTGCGAGATAGTGATTGCGCCGTCCTGTCACTCGCGTGATTGAGCCCATCAACGGCCGAAAGCCGTTCGGACGCACCCTCAAACGCTGCCATGGTCGATCCGAATATGGATGCCATGATGGTCGTCTCTATCGACACAGCATGCTTTATAGGAAAACTCACATGACCAATCCTAAACTCGAACTCCTGACGCCGCAAAACAGTCAGCTAATCTTCATTGATCAGCAACCACAGATGGCCTTTGGGGTGCAGTCTATTGACCGTCAGACGTTAAAGAATAATGTTGTCGGCCTGGCGAAGGCCGCAAAGGCCTTCAATATCCCGACCACGATCACGACTGTCGAGACGGAAAGCTTCTCCGGGCACACCTATCCAGAATTGCTAGCGGTTTTCCCCGAGAACGACATTCTGGAACGTTCCTCGATGAACTCCTGGGATGACCAGAATGTGCGCGACGCCCTGGCGGCCAACGGCCGTAAGAAAGTGGTGGTTTCCGGTCTATGGACGGAAGTCTGCAATATCACTTTTGCCATGTGCGCCGCGTTGGAGGGTGAATACGAGATCTATATGGTGGCCGACGCCTCCGGCGGCACGACATTAGACGCGCACAACTATGCGATGGACCGCATGTTCCAGGCCGGCATTGTTCCTGTGACTTGGCAACAAGTTCTGCTGGAGTGGCAACGCGATTGGGCACACAAAGACACTTACGATGCGGTGATGGCGATCGTTAGAGAGCACTCCGGCGCTTATGGCATGGGCGCGGATTATGCCTACACCATGGTGCACAAGGCGGCAGAGCGTGTGCAGCACGGCAAACGCATCGGCCCCAATCCGGCTAAGTAAGGGCAACTATCGGGCCGGACGTGTGCATCCATCTGTGCAGCCCGGCACCGACCGACATATCCGGATGGGAGGAGACTTATGAAGCTTTATATACTTTCGCTGAGTGCGGGCGTATTGGTTGGCGTGATCTACAGTTTGCTGACCGTGCGCTCACCTGCGCCGCCCTTGGTAGCGCTGCTGGGATTACTCGGCATGTTGGTCGGTGAGCAACTGATACCGGTCGGCAAGCACCTTTTACAGGGCACCGCTTTCAACACCGCGTGCGCCAAAACACAGGCGACTGAACATGTCCTGGGGCAGCTGCCCGGCAGGAATCAAGTCGTAGACATTCAAAAGCGCGACCACAAGGGCTAGGCACGCTGGGCTCGTTGCCGCAGCGCGCGTCGTGAGCGTTGCGGCCGACATCTTGCTTCTGATCTCGCCCATGATGATCGCGGGGCAGACGTATCTTCCGTGACAAGCGCTGATAATAGTGGACTGGCTTCCGCTTTGCTGGCAGCACTCGAAAGCAGCGTCGTTCGTCGAATGGTGTATCTGAGACGATGCGCCGCGTATTTGCACGACAGCCTCGCCAAGCTCGCCGATTTCCCTGAGGCCGTTCGGCAATTGCTAGGCAGTGTTCGCAACGTCAATCGCTTGCCAATCTCTAAAGGGCGTCGACAAATGCAAACTATGCCTATATCGATCATCAAGCAACCCGGGGGCAACAATCTGTGTAACGATGACCTAATCCTCTTTGCACAGGTGATGAGTCAGGGTAGCTTTACCAATGCGGCTGAGCATGTCGGGCTTCCGCCGTCGACGAAAGCGACTTGGCCAACGCCGCCAAAAAATAAACCCGTGGCGTGCCCATTATCTGATTGGGAAACCGGTCGGAACATACGACCGGGAACGGGCTGCACTAGTTCTGCGCTCCGGAGAGTTCGACGACTTCTTCCCTCTTTTGCGACTCGTCTTTCAGGAAAGCGGGAATTTCTGGCTGAGGCATACTCATCGGAACCAAGCCGAAACCCAGAAGACGCTGCTGCATGTTTTTATCCTGCATGACGGCGGCGACTTCCGTTTCGAGGCGCTTTTTTTTACTTCATCGGGTACGCCGGTGGGTGCCATGAGCAGAACCTAGCCTTGCATGCTGAAGTCCTTCAAACCCTGCTGGGACCACTAAACCTACAACGTATAAGACGTTGCATCTTCATAATATTCTGAGCACCACACCAAGCTTTAGCTTGCTCCAAGATTCCTTGTCACGGATTGCGGCAATACACCACCAAACAATCTCCGCGCGCGTACAGCAAACGCAGAACAATTTCTACGTTCGCTTGCGGCACTTATGTAACTAACGTCTGATCTACAGTAATTTTTGTCGCCTTATTCCTAGAGTCGTTGGATAATCCTGCAGCGTCGACAAACAATTAGTAATAGTTCCGCTCCGACGAATGCAACGTTTTGCGCATCAGCTCAGCCCGGGGCAGTCGGTGAGCAGGATCCCGGCCCGCTAAAACAGGATCAGGCCATATGAAGCGGTTGGATAAGCGGGGCGGCGCAAGCAGCGCGCGTGTGTCGATGAGTCCTGGGCAGCCGGATCACGAAACGATAATGAGCGCGCAAACACATGCGGGCAAAGCGGTGAACGCGGGCACGATGAATATCAGCCTTCCCGGCCTGGGGGCGACAGCGGCTCGGCCAGGCTCGACCGCATCATCGCGCCGACCGCGGACCGTCAGCGCTCGCTGGCGGGGTAATTCGACCGGGTGTGGAACAACGCTGACCCAGGCATGGCGCGGCACTTCGCGGCCTTGCCCCGCGCGTCGAGCGGTAGGGGTTACAGCGCCATGCTGACCTCGCTGTCGAGCCGTGCCACGCATGCGCAGTCACTTGCGCTGGTCAAGGGCAGCTTCGACAACCACCGTCGGGTAAGCATTCCCGGTGTCAACGAGACGCTGGACAGCGGCTCGTTGCTGAGCCAGTCGGCGAATGTGCGGCTGGGGTATTACTTCTGATGTGCGCGCTTGTGAGTTCACGGCGCATGTATATGGGTGTCTGACACCGCGCGGTTCGCGTATCGCTTTCAAGTTGGTTGAACGCAGCAAATCGGGAACGTGGCGCCGTCACCCTTTCAGGGTGGCGCCACCCGTAGCACAAGGTTTGAATAGGCAATGTTCAGGCGTGCATGGCTGTTCCGCACGCTAATGTCGTACCGCACTTCTGCCAGTCTTCCGGCCTTTGAATCAAGGCTTTTGAATCAGCGTTAAAGGGCACCGAAATGAAAGTACGGCGATCAGATGTCGGCGAGACCTCGTGCGTGGAAGTTTTCTCCACCGCACGTACAGCGAGTGCATCGGGTGCGCCCGGGCGCTTGCGAACCAGTGCTATCGCAGGGTTATTGGGTACCACGGCATGGTTGCTGTTGCCAGCGTACGCAGTGGCGCAGTCGTGCAGCACCCAGAACGGGGTATATACGTGTACCTATTCGGGCACGACCACCACCTATGACTTTTACACCGGGTCGCCGAACGCTCTACCCATGCTGGTCAACACGTCCGGCAATGTGGTGATGTCCGTGCAGCCGGGGCAAGGTACGGGCTTGAATTTCGGTGCTTTAGGGGCCAATTCATCCGGCGGCAGTGTTTACGGCCTGCGGTTCATTAACACCGGGTCAGTCACGCTGAATTATGGCTCGGGGTGGGACTTGAATCCTTACGGCATACAGGCGTCACTAGGCGGTGGCAGCGGTAATCCCGGCGGCGCCAGTTTGTCCGATGTAGCCTCAGTGGCGTCGGGAATCCATCTGACCAATACCGGGGCCATCGCACTGAACATGAGCGGCACGCAGTCGAGCCAGGGTGCGGCCATCTGGGCCAACGAGTATGGCGGCGCGGGCGAAAATGGTGGAGCGGGAGGGTGGACCTCGGGCGTGTGGCTGAACAATAGCGGCGCGCTTACCGTGGACATTAGCTCTGAAGGCCGTATTGGCGGCATTCTGGCCGAAACGACCGGCGGCGACGGCGGTACCAATGGCGTTTCCGGCGATACCGGTACGGCCAACGGCGTGGGTGGCAGCGCGGGATCCGTAACGGTGACCAATTCCGCGCCTATTCTGGTCAACTTCACCTGGCCCGACGGCGCCACGGCGAACGGCGGGCAGTTCGGCATTCTTGCATCCGTAAAAGGAGGCGCCGGCGCGGGGGGGTGGGTGACCACGGAAGGATCGGTGGGGGGCCTGGCAGGGGGTGCGCCCACCATCAATCTCACCGCGGGTGGCAATGTCACGCTGAATGCGGTCGGCACCGGGCCATCGTTGAGTTCGCCGCCGCCCAGCGGAGGCATTGTGGCGATGTCGATCGGCGGCGCCGGCGGCCTGGGTGGCGACAATCAAGATGGCTACGACGGCGGCGCTGGCGGAAACGCTACCGCCGGCTCCATCACGATATCGGATGCCAAAGTCATCACGACCGGCGGCTATCTGCCCGGCGTGCTGCTGCTGGCGCAAGGGGGCGTCGGCGGGGACGGTGGCCTGTTCAACTCCGGCCTGACAGAGCATGCGCATGCCGGCTATGGCGCGACGGGCGGCAACATTACGTGGGCGGGCAGCGTCAACATAAGCGGGTCTGCCGCGGGGTCTTCCGCGGTGTCCACGTCGGGTGACAGTTCACCGGGTGTTTATGTAGCGCTGATCGGCGGCGACGGCGGCCAAGGGGGCGCTTTCATGGATGGCCTGGGCGAGGGAACCGCCGGCTATGGGGGCTCGGGCGGCCAGGCTAACCCCAACAACATCAACAATAATTCGATCAATATTACGGTCGGCAACGCGACGATCTCGACGCAGGGCGACGACGCATCGGGCATTCTGGCCATTACGCAAGGCGGACAAGGGCAGGACGGGCAGGCGGGCCAGGATGTTTCCGGCGTCTACGGCGGCGATGGCGGCGATGGCGGTGGCGCCGGCAATATCCAAGTCAGCGTAGACAGCGGAACAACCATCACGACCCAGGGGAGCGATTCTTTCGGGATCGCCGCGCAAAGTGTCGGCGGCAGCGCCGGCGACGGCGGCGCGGGAAGCGGCGCCTCGGGTCATGGCGGCACGGGCGGGACAGGCGGCGATACCGGGTCCGCGCAAGTGAGCAATGACGGCGCGATCAGCACCGCTGGCCAGACTGCGCGCGGCATTATCGTCCAGGCTGTGGCAGGCAGCGGCGGCGGCGGCGGCAGCAACTGGAGCCTGCTACCGGGCTATGGCGGCAAAGGGCTGGCAGGCGGCAACGCCGGTAGCGCCAATGTGTCTCATAGTGGATCGATCAGCACCCAGGGGTCGAACGCGCAAGGCGTCTTGCTGCAATCTATTGGCGGCGGCGGAGGCGCGGGCGGTAGCGCCAGTGGCTTCATGTCCAATGTGGGCGGGAGTGGCGCGCTGGGGGGCAACGGCAACTCGATTTACTTCCAGTCCAACGGCGGCAGCATCACGACGACGGGCGTGTCCGCGCATGGTGTGCTGGGCCAATCCATAGGCGGTGGCGGCGGAGACGGCGGCGGTTCGACGGGCATGGACGTGACCGTCGGCGGCAATTCGACAGCCGGCGGCGCGGGGGGGAATGCGGTCGCCGACCTGAATGCCGGCACCCGGATCACGACCACGGGATCGGGAGCCGCCGGCGTACTGATCCAGGGTATCGGCGGTGGCGGCGGCAATGCCGGAAATGCCACGGCCACGGGTCTGTTCAAGGCCATTTCCATCGGTGGCACCGGCGGCAATGGCGGCAACGGTGGGCAGGTTCAGATAACCGCGACCAATGCCACCATCTTGACCCAGGGCGGAACCTCGCCGGGCATCGTGGCGCAATCCATCGGCGGCGGCGGCGGATCGGGTGGCAAAGCCATTACCGGGA
>DASPIV010000471.1:0-2681 GCA_035628955.1 Bordetella sp. | reverse complement strand
TCTCGGCGCGGCAGCCGCCGCGCGCGATGGATTCGTCGGCCAGCACGCGCCAGTGGCCCTCGTGCAGTTCGTCGGCCAGGTGCAGGCGTACCAGGTCGAGATCGGCGGGATGCACCCACAGCCGCATGGCGCCGCTTGCGGCAGGATTGATGTGCAGCACTTCGCGTACCGCCGCGAGCATGGTCTCGGGCTGTTCGGCCAGCGTGGTGCGCAGGACCTGTCCGGCGATATCCAGCGCCAGCGTCAACAGTGCCTGCCCCATTTGCGCTTCCAGTCCCGCCAGCGAGGCACCGCATGCATCGACCAGGGCATGCAATTGCAGCGCTTCCTGGCGCGCCTGTTCGCGGCCCTGGGCCAGGCCTTCCTGGTAGCCGGCTTCTCGGCCAGCGGCCAAGCCTTCTTCGTGGCCGGCCTGGCGGCCTTCGAGCAAGCCTTGTTCGCGGCCTTGTTCCAACCCGTCGCGGCGGCCGCTGGCCTGGGCCTGTGCAAGCGCTTCGCGCAGCAGTGTCTCGGGATCAGGCCCGGCTTCGGGCTCGGGAGGGGATACGGTCTCGGCCGCATCTTCCGCCGGCAGGTCGAACGACGACATCTGCCACCGCCGCCAGGCGGCGCGGGGCAGGGCGTCGGGTACGACCCGGCGGGGCTCAGACATAAGCGTCGTCTCCCTGGCTGCCCAGCACGATCTGGCCGCTTTCGGCCAGGCGGCGGGCGATCTGCAGAATTTTCTTCTGCTCGGACTCGACCTTGGACATGCGGATCGGACCTTGCGCTTCCAGGTCTTCGCGCAGGATGTCGGCGGCGCGGCTGGACATATTCCGCAGGAACTTGTTGCGCAGTTCCTCCGGGGCGCCCTTCAGGGCGACCATCAAGCTGTCGTTGTCGATTTCCTTCAGGATCAGTTGCAGCGCCCGGTCTTCCACGTCGACCAGGTTGTCGAACACGAACATCTCGTCGATGATCTTCTGCGCCAGATCGTTGTCGCGCTCGCGCAGGCTTTCCACTACCGCCTCTTCGTCGGTCGAACTCATCATGTTCAGGATCTCGGCCGCCGTGCGTACGCCGCCCATCTTGCTGCGCTTGGCGCCCTGGCCGGCCAAGACCGAATTGAGCACCTCGGTCAGCTCGGCCAGCGCCGCCGGTTGGACACCGCCGAAGGTGGCTATGCGCAGCATGACGTCGTTGCGCAGGCGGTCAGTCAGCAGGGCCAGCACGCCGGCCGCGCGGTCGCGCTCCAGGTGCACAAGGATGGTGGCAATGATCTGCGGATGCTCGTCGCCGATCAGTTCGGCCACGGTGTGCGGGTCAAGCCAGTTCAGGGCGTCGATGCCGCTGGCCCCTTCGCCGGCTTCCAGGATGTCTTCGATCAGGCCCGCGGCGCGGTCGCTGCCCAGGGCTTTGGTGAGCACCGCGCGAATATACTCGTCCGAACCCAGCGTCACGGCCATGAACTGGTCGGCTTCCTGGCGGAATTCTTCGAGCACCACGGCGACGTCGCCGCGCGTGACCTGCTTCAGGTTGGCCATCGAGGCGCCCACCTGCTGCACTTCGCGCGCGGTCAGGTATTTGAAGACTTCGGCCGCGGCGTCTTCGCCCAGCGACATCATCAACACCGAGCTGCGTGTCACGCCGTCCAGCGGTTTTGCGTCATTTCTCATCTTTGGTCATCCAGGCACGCATCACCATGGCGACGGCACGCGGGTCTTTGTTGGCCATGTCGCGGGCGCGCTGCAGATTGTCTTCGTAGCGGTCGACTTCCTTGGCGCGCGCTGCCGCCTGGGCCTCGCGTTGCGCGTCTTGGCGGCGTGCCTCGGCTTCCTCGGGATCGACCGGTGGATACAGGTAATTGGCCACCGCGGGCCGCAGCCTGCGGTACAGCCACAGGGCCAATGCCAGGCCGAACACCCAGGCCAGCACGGTCTTGACCAGGCCGATCAGTTCGGGATCGCGGTAAAGGGGCGGTTGCGCGGGCTGATCGTTGAACTGGCTGTTGACCAGGTTCAGCGAGTCGCCGCGCGATTCCGAATAGCCCATGGCCTGGCGTACCAGATTCGTCAGCTTGGTCAGCTCCTCTTCAGGCAGGGGCTGCGGGTCGCCGCTGTCGTCGGGCAAGTAGTTCACCACGACCGCCACCGACAAGCGCTTGAGCAGGCCCACCGGCTGTTTTACATGGCTGATGGTGCGATCGACTTCATAGTTGATGGTGGCGTCGCTGCGATTGTTGCTGGGCAGGCGTGCCGCCGCCTCGGTGGCCGTGGCTTGCGCGGTGTTCTGGCCCTGGCCGGGCGCCGCGGCCTGTGGCGCGGCGGGCGGGTTGACGATAGGGGCCTGGGCGGCCGCAGGCGGCTGATTGCTGAGCGCGCCGGGTATACCCTGGGCGGGATCGACGCCGGTTTGCAGCGTATCGCTGACCTGCTTGCTACGCACCGCTGCCTGGCCGGGATCCTGGTTGGGGCGATAGACCTCGGAGGTTTGCTCACGCCGTGCAAAATCGAGTTCGGCACTGGCTTGCGCCTGAACGTTGCCCGGCCCGACCAGCGGATTCAGGATCGTGAGGATGCGTTCGACGGTACGTTGCTCGATGTCGCGCCGCAAGCGCGACTGGTCGGCGTCCATGCCCCGCCCTTCGCCCAGGGGGGCCGACAGCAGGCGGCCGTTCTGGTCGACAATGGAAATATTCTCGG
>DASPIV010000470.1:0-2104 GCA_035628955.1 Bordetella sp. | reverse complement strand
CGCGCAGGCCAAGGTCGCGGCCATTCGGGCCCGCTGCCCGGCCGGCAACGGCAGCCCATAACTTGTCCACCTTTTGTGCACATCTTGTGCACCGGGTTATGCACGGCGTATCCACGGGCTTATCCACAGCCTTGTCCCCAGCGCTGGCGTAGCATGCCGGCCGGGCAGTGGGCCCGGAAAAAACCATGTATAATTTCGTTCTTCCTTGCGGCGGGTGCCTGAATTGGGCGTTACGCAACAAGCGCGGGCTGTTAGCTCAGTTGGTAGAGCAGCGGACTCTTAATCCGTAGGTCGAGTGTTCGAGCCACTCACAGCCCACCAGAATTCTTAAGAAGTATCAACGACTTGACGCCACTCGCCTGAGTGGCGTTTGTCATTGTGCGGCCGTTTGGCCAGAGCTGGGCCGGGCAGCGCGCGGCTAGCGTGCCGCCGTCGCCAGTGACGTGGCGGACGTGAATTCGCCGCCCTCGACCAGCACGATCTCCGCATCGCCAAAAGGGGGCAGCCGATGCTTGCGCGCGGCCTGGTATTCCGGCGACTCGTAGCAGGCGACCGCGGATTCCATCGACGGGAACTCCAGCAATACGAAGCGATTGAAGTGATCCGAACCTTCGGCGATATGGTAGTTGCCACCCCTTGCGAGCACGCGCGCACCATAGCGGCTGAGAATGTCGGGCACTTGCTCGGCGTACTTCCAGTAGCTCTCGGGTTCCAGTATCCGTGAACGCGCGATCCAGTAAGCGGGCATGGGTTTCCTTCTCTTTATATGGGCCGGCTGCCAGGCAGCAGCCATTGCGGCCGTTCGATGGCGTCTTGCATCAGCGCGTTGGCACTGCGGCCCGCCAGTTGCGCGGCTACCTGTTTCGCAGCCCGCGCAAAAGCCGACGCGGGCAAGCCTTGCGCATCCAGTTCACGCGCGATGTCGTCCGACAGGCCGCACATACGCGCGTCCAGTTGGGCGGCGTCTTCGGCATCCAGCGAGATGAAGCGGCAGCCAGCCGCCGCGAACCCGTCGCGTGCAATGGCACCGCCGACGCCGTAGAAGTACTGCGCTTCGGCCTGGGACTGAGCCCGCAGCCAATCATTCAAGACCACGCGAAGCTCGTCCGGCAGTTTATCGTGGAAGCGCCGGGCCAGGCCGAATTCCAGGTTCATCATCGACACACCGATCTCCAGGCGCACCGCCGCATGGCACCCGATGCCGAACACCTGCGCCGAGCCGTCGGCCAACGAGACGGCATCGACTTGATCGGCCAGGAAAGCGGGAAGCAGGTCCACCGAGCGCAACACCACTGGTGTTGCCCCTAACGCCGTGGCGATGCGGCTATCGATACCGGCGTTGGTCGCGATCCGCAAGCCGCGCAGGTCGGCCAGCCGCTCGATCGGCCGGCGCGCAAAGTAGTGATAAGGGCCCGTGGCTTTGAGCCGCCCCAGGATCACGCCGGGCCGCTCGAACTCCTGGCGCAGAAACGGCTCGTACAGTTGCTCGGATGCCGCGGTGGCGACTTCCGGACTGGGGAATAGCGCAGGCAAGGCCAGCAACTGGGACAAGGGAAAGCCATCGGGTTCCCATGAGGTATAGCAGGGGGCGAAATCCGTGCGCCCATCGGCCAGCGCTTCGAAGCCATCGCGGGCCGGGTGGGCAGACTCGCCCCACGATGCGGCAATATCGAGCCGATGGGCCGACATGCTGCGCAGCACGGCGAACGCGGGCTCGAAGATCGACGCGACAACCCATGAATCGGCCGCGGGATGCGCGCTGGTGCGCATGACGATGGGCCGGCGGACTCTGGCGTCGGCATGGGGCGCGGCGTCCAGAGGCCTGGCGTACGCGCCGCGCAGCCAGGCCTCGGCCGTCTTGCAGCGCGCTTGTTCTTCTTGCAACGACAACGGCATGTCAGGCCAGCTCGAGTTGGTTGAGAATCGCAGCCATCTCGTGACGCTCCGCGCTGCAACGTTGTGCGAACGCCGAAGCGCTCATGGGCGCGGCCTCGAGGCCGGCGGCCGCGAGCGACGCCGACACGCTGCTGTCGTGCAGCGCTTCCTGCAGCGTCGCGTGCAGCGTGTCCGTAATGGATTTCGGCAAGACCGGCGGCCCGAAGAA
>DASPIV010000469.1:0-5773 GCA_035628955.1 Bordetella sp. | reverse complement strand
GCCGAGATGCGCAAGCTGTTCGGCGATGATGTGGAATTCGATAACGACAGGTTGCGTTCCCTGTTGCAGGGCTTGCAGGGGCACTGGGCCGAGCGCGGCATGGACCTGGTGCAGTTGGCTTCCGGTTGGCGTTTCCAGAGTCGTCCGCAGATGCAGCGCTACCTCGAGCGCCTGAATCCGGAAAAGCCGCCCAAGTACTCGCGAGCCGTCATGGAAACGCTGGCCATCGTGGCCTGGCGCCAACCCGTGACGCGTGGCGACATCGAAGACATCCGTGGTGTGACGGTGTCTTCCCAGATCGTCAAGACGCTTGAAGACAGGGGCTGGATCGAAGTCATCGGCCATCGTGATGCTCCGGGGCGGCCCGCCTTGTTCGGTACTACGCGGCAATTCCTCGACGATCTGGGGTTGCGCGCGCTGGATGAGTTGCCTCCCCTTGATTCCGCTCAGGCCGCGGCCGCGCTCGAGGGCCTTGACTTGGGCGGCTCTGAGGTCACACTGACGCCCGATGGCGTAGCGACCGGATCCGGGCCTGCCGAATCCCCGGCCGGCGCAACCGAAGCCGGCGAAATCGAAACTGGCGAAATCGAAGCCAGCGCAACCGAAGCCGGCGTGGCTGAAGCTACCGAGTCCGAGATGATGAACGAATCCGAAGTGCCCGCCCAAGCCATGCTTGCGGCCGAATCCTGGTCCGTCCAGGCTGGCGGCGTGCCCGCCGAGCCCGGCATGCCGCCGCTTGCGCCCGACCATGTTCCGCAGCCCGGTACGCAGCCCGAAGTCGAGCCGGTAGCGCCCGAACCCGAAATTACGCCGGCCGATCCGCAACCCGAGATCGAGCCACCCACCCCGGAACCCGAGATAGAGCCCCAAGTGCCCGAACCCGAGGTCGAGCCACCCGTGCCCGGTCCCGACGTCGAGCCACCCGCGCCCGAGCCCGAGGTTCCGCCGTCCCCCGATGATGACCAGTCCGCCAAGAGCGGGCTGGCGAAAGCTTGAAATCTGGAGCTGTCTCCGTGACAACGAATATAAAGATGCAAGAACAAGATTTTCCCGTTTCCGATGTGGCGGTTCCCGCTGCATCTGCCGCCCCTGCCGGGCCTGTCGCCCACCAGGCCAATGAGCCGGCTGACGCTGCGCCGGCCGCCGATGCCGCGGCTGGCGATAACGCCGAAGCCGGCAGCGGCAGAGGGCGCGGCCGCAAACTGCGCACGCCGTTTCGCCGGCGGCGTGGCGATGCCGCCGGCACGGCCGGCGCTGCCGACGCGGCGGCTGGCGTGGCGGCCTCCGGTGAAGGGCCTGCGGCCGTCGCCGACGTCGATGCACGGGGTGCCGAGCGCGAAGCCGACCAGGCGCTGTCCTATCTGGATCAGGCCGACCGCAGCGAACAGCGGCTGGGCAAGTACCTCAATAGCGACGCCGCCATGCCCAAGCTGCACAAGGTGCTCGCCGACGCCGGCATCGGCTCGCGCCGCGAAATGGAAGAACTGATCACCGCCGGGCGCGTGTCGGTCAATGGCGAACCTGCCCACATCGGGCAGCGCGTGGCGCCTTCGGACCAGGTGCGCGTCAATGGCAAGCCCATTACCCGTCCCAACACCAGGAAGCCACCTCGCGTCATCCTGTATCACAAGCCTGCTGGCGAAATCGTCAGCCATGACGACCCGGGCGGCCGCGCCAGCGTATTTGCCCGCTTGCCCAAGCTGCGTACCGGCAAATGGCTGTCGGTGGGGCGCCTGGATCTCAATACCGAAGGCCTGCTGATTTTCACCACCTCGGGCGACATGGCCAATCGCATCATGCATCCCCGCTACGGCACCGAGCGTGAATATGCCGTTCGCGTGCTGGGTGAAATGGACGAGGCCACTCGCAAGTCGCTGGTCGAGGGTATCGAACTCGAAGACGGCCTGGCCGCTTTCGGCGCGCTGGACTATCTGGGTGGCGACGGCAGCAATCGCTGGTATCGCGTCACGCTGCAGGAAGGCCGCAATCGCGAAGTGCGCCGTATGTTCGAGTCGGTCGGTGTCACCGTCAGCCGGCTGATCCGTACCCGTTTCGGCGACCTGGTTCTGCCGCGTACGCTGCGGCGCGGCCGCTGGGACGAACTCGATCCCGCGTTGGTCACGGCGCTAATGGTGCAACTGGGCTTGCTGCGCGACGATGACGATGCCGATGGCGGGCGCCATCCGCGTCAGCCGCGTTCGCATGACAGCGCCTTGCCTCCCGGCTTCGGCACCATGGACCGCAACGGCATGAACGGCGCGCGTATCGGCCGCCGCGGCAAGCTGCAGGGCGGCGGGCCGGGCAGTGCGGGGCAAGTGGCTTCGTCCCCGTCGGATCCTTTCGGTACCGGGCTGATGTTCACCGGCGGCTATGCCAATGGCCATCCGCTGGGCAAGGACAAGGATACTGGGCGCGGCAAGGGCGGCAAGCCCGGCGGCGCCAAGGCCGGGGGAGCCAAAGCAGGCGGCCCCCGGCCTGGCGGCCCCAAAACAGGGGCCAAGGCGGGCGGTCCCAAGGTGGGCGGTGCGAAACCCGCCAGGAACGGCAAGCCGCGCCGTCCTAAGGCGCCCGGTGCTGCAGCCTCGTCGGGCGGGCCCGTGGCCGATACGCAAGGCGCGGTCGGTAATGGCGGGGCACCGCGCAAAGCGGGCCCGAACCGTGCCGGCAAGCCCGGCGGCGCGGGTCCCGGTGCAGGTCCTGGCGGCACGCGCGGCGGCCAGGCGGCGCGCTCCGGCGCCAAGCCGCAGGGTGCCAAGCCGGGCGGCAAGGCCCGTGCGCAGCGCAGCGGTCCCCGTGGCGACGATTGGCAGCCCAAGGGTGCTTCGGCCCATGAGTCGCGCCTGGGATTCCTGGGCGGCAACAGGGGGCGCGGCGGGCGCTGAGCGCTGTTGCCGGCATGCCGGGCGCACCTTGCGGGCGCCCTCCGTGTAAACCCGCGACGTAGCAGGCAATTTTCCCGGTTATCTGGTAAAATTGTTGGTTTTCATGGCGCGTGTGTATGGTGTGTGTACCGTTTGTGCAGACGTTTCTGTCTTCGGCATACACCGTTACTACATGGCAGGTTCGCATGGCAGGTTCGTCTGCTGGCGCGCCAGGCGCTGCGCGGGTGGTGTCCGGTACGGCTGGCAAGCCGTCGGGGTGGCTGTCAGCTTGCCTGGCAGGGGCCCCGAAATGGTCCCAGAATGACCGGATGGGCTGCCCAGGTTGCTGGTAGGCAGCTGGCCCGGCCCCGGGGCAGGAATACAAGGTCGCAATATTTGGGCTCGGGCCCGGTGTTGGGTTTCCAGGCGGTTCATCCGCAGAAACGCAATCCGGGGGCCGGGCAATACGGTGGGCTGGGTTGCAGCCCATTTTTTTTGAGTGTATGGCTGATTTATACGCATTGACCCAACAGGCACTTGCCGGCATGGACATCGAACTGGTCGATGTCGAACGTGCCGCGCTCGGCTTGGTACGTGTCACCATCGACAAGGCCGGCGGCGTGCGCATCGAAGACTGCGAGCAGGTGTCGCGTCAGTTGTCGCGCGTCTATGAAGTCGAGAACATCGACTACAAGCGGCTCGAAGTCGGTTCGCCGGGTATTGATCGTCCGCTGCGTACCGAGGCCGAGCTGCGCCGCTTCGCGGGCGAGCGCATCGAAATCAAGCTGCGCGAGCCGCTGGATGGACGCAAGGTGTTTTCGGGCATCTTGTCCGTGCCCGCGGCCGATGACGATGCGACGGCCGTTCCGCAGCAGACCGTGTTCGGTCTCGAATTTGAGGCAAAGAAGAACGACATCCAGGTATTGAACTTCACGCTCGGCGATGTTGAGCGTGCCAAACTGGATCCCGTTCTGGATTTCAAGGGCAAAAAGCGATGAGTCGCGAAATTCTTCTGTTGGTCGATGCCTTGGCGCGCGAAAAGAATGTCACGCGCGAAGTGGTCTTCGGAGCGCTCGAAAGCGCGCTGGCTTCGGCCATGAAAAAGCGTTTCAAGGAAGACGCCGAAATCCGCGTTTCCATCGATCGCGAAACCGGTAGCCACGAAGGCTTTCGCCGGTGGCTGGTGGTGCCCGACGAGGCCGGCCTGCAAGAGCCTGACAAGCAGGAAATGCTGTCCGACGCGCTCGAGCTGGTGCCCAATATCGAAGCGGGCGAGTACATCGAAGAAGCGCTCGAGCCGATCGAATTCGGTCGCATCGGGGCGCAGGCCGCCAAGCAGGCCATCCTGCAGAAAATCCGCGATGCCGAGCGCGAACAAGTCCTGAACGACTTCCTCGACCGAGGTGAAACCATCATCTCGGGCACGATCAAGCGCATGGACAAGGGCGACATCATCGTCGAAACCGGCAAGATCGAAGCCCGCCTGCCGCGCTCGGAAATGATCCCCAAAGAAAACTTCCGCGTCGGCGACCGGGTGCGTGCGTATGTGCTGCGCGTCGATCATGCCGCGCGCGGACAGCAGGTCATCCTGTCGCGCACGTCGCCTGAATTCATACGCCAATTGTTCGAAAACGAAGTCCCCGAAATCGAACAGGGCCTGCTCGAGATCAAGGCTGCGGCCCGCGATCCGGGCGTACGTGCCAAGATTGCCGTCATTGCCTATGACAAGCGCATCGATCCCATCGGCACCTGCGTGGGCATGCGCGGCTCGCGTGTCACCGCCGTGCGCAACGAATTGGGCGGCGAACAGGTCGACATCGTGCTGTGGTCTGAAGACCCTGCGCAGTTCGTCATCGGCGCGCTGGCTCCGGCCAACGTCGAATCGATCGTGGTCGACGAAGACAAGCACGCCATGGACGTCGTGGTCGACGAAGAAAATCTGCCCAAGGCCATCGGCGCCAGGGGCCAGAACGTGCGCCTGGCTTCCGAGCTTACTGGCTGGCAGATCAACATCATGACGCCGGAAGAAAGCCTGAACCGCCAGGAAACCGAACGGGCTGGCTTGCGTGCCACCTTCATGAGCAAGCTCGACGTCGACGAAGAAGTCGCAGACATCCTCATCGACGAAGGGTTTACCGGTATCGAGGAAATCGCCTACGTGCCCATGCAGGAACTGCTGGAAATCGAGGCTTTTGACGAAGACACCATCAACGAGCTGCGTGCTCGCGCCCGCAACGCGCTGCTGACCGAGGCCATCGCCCAGGAAGAGCGCCTTGAAACGGCGCAAGACCTGCTCGAACTCGAAGGCATGACGCCGGAACTGGCCGCCAAGCTGGCCGAACGGCAAGTGCTGACGCGCGATGATCTGGCCGAGCTGGCCACCGACGAGCTGGCGGAAATCTCCGGCCTCGACGAGCAGCAGTCCAGTGAAATGATCATGCGTGCACGGGCCCACTGGTTCAATGAGGAATAGCCGGATGGGTGCCGAATCAGGTGGATTTACGGCCGGGCCGTTCGTTCACCGTTGTTGTAATCGCTGCATATAGAGGGAAGATAGCCTAATGTCGAGTAATACTGTCGCCCAGTTCGCTACCGAGCTGAAAATGCCAGCCAACGTGCTGCTCGAGCAGCTGCGTTCGGCCGGTGTTGACCTCAACTCGGTAGACGACGCGGTTACCGACAGCGACAAGGCGAAGCTGCTCGACTCGCTGCGCCGCGCCCATGGCGCGACCGAGGGCAAGAAGATCACCTTGACGCGTCGCCAGACCTCCGAAATCCGCCAGGCCGATGCGACCGGCCGTTCGCGTACCATCCAGGTCGAAGTCCGCAAGAAGCGCGTGTTCGTCAAGCGCGACCCGTCCGAGATCGCCCTCGAGCAGGCACGCGCCGAGGCCGATGCGCCTGGCGCCGCG
>DASPIV010000468.1:0-12600 GCA_035628955.1 Bordetella sp. | reverse complement strand
CGTGCAGCGCGAGATGAACACCCTGGGCGTGCGGCAGATCGTGCCCAACGGGCCGGACAGCATGATCATGCAGTGGACCATGTTCGGCTATGAAGACGACACACCGGAAATGCAGCGGCACCGCCTGCGCCAGGGCAATCTGATGGGGCCGGCCGGCTTCCTGGGTCTGGAAGACAACGAGGCGATGAAATTCGTGCAGGAAGGGGTGCGGCGCGCCAGCACCGGCGTCAATGTGCTGAAGCTCGAGTCCGGCAAGCTGGGCACCTCCGACAGCCTGATCTCCGAGGCGGCCATCCGCTCCATGTATGCCTATTACCGCCAGGTCATGGGCATCCCCGTGGGAGGCGCGCAATGAGCATGCAACTTGCCTATGCCGAGCGCCGGATCGATCCCGCCCGCGCCATTGCGCTGAAACTGGAGATCGAGGAGTTCAATGCCGACTACTGCGCGGCGCTGGACGGCGGCCAGGTCGAACGCTGGCCCGAGTTCTTCACCGACGACGCGCTGTACCGGGTAACCTCGCGCGAAAATGCCGAACGCGGCTTGCCGGTGGGCCTGGTCTACGCCGAAGGCCGCGACATGATGCACGACCGCGCCGTGGCGATCTCGCGCACCCAGATGTTCGCGCCGCGCCACATGCTGCACCTGCTGAGCAATACTCGGGTCACGCACGAGGCGGACGACGGACAAATCACCGCCACCGCCAGTTTCCTGCTGCTGCAAACCCTGGTGGAAGGACCATCCACCCTGCATCTGGCCGGCGTCTTCTACGACCGCTACACCCGGGTAGACGGCACGCTGAGGCTACGGGAAAGGCAAGTGGTATACGACACCGCCATCCTGGCCAATGACCTGGTGTATCCGGTATAGGTGTACATGATGCGGCGGCGGGCTTGACGGGTATCAGGCTCCCTGCGGGGAACCAGATACCTGTGCTGCCCGGTGCCGCCTGCCGCTATAGCCCGTCCAGCGCCGCCAGGGCCTCGTCGCGCGGGATGACGGTGGCGTATTTCTGGTCCATGTCGAACAGGCTGGCGTCATGCGGAGCCCGGGCGCGGTCGCCGACGCAATCGGACACCACCAGCGGACGCAATCCGTACGACATGGCATCCACGACACTGGCGCGCACGCAACCGCTGGTGACGGCGCCGGCCACCACCAGAGTCTGCACGCCGCGCTGCGCCAGCCACGCCGACAGGCCGGTGCCGAAGAAGGCCGACGGCACGGTCTTGCGCACCACCAGCTCGCCGGCCTGCGGCGCCAGCTCGGGCACGATGGCGCTGGCGGGGCTGGCTTCCTTCAGCGTCAGCATGCCGGGCACCTTCAGGCTGAAGATATTGTGGTCGGCATCGTCGTCGGCGTACACGATACGGCTGTGCGCCACTGCCCAGCCGCGTGCGCGGGCGTGCCGCAGCAGCGGCACGGTGCGCGCAATGGCCTGCGGGATATTGCCCCCGCCGAACACGGCCGGGTCGGCGAATCCATTGACGAAATCCACGATCAGCAGCCCCACGGGGGCCTTCAGCTCCAGCGTCGCGCCAAAGCCCTGGCGGCGATACGTGCCGACTTCTCTGTCGACGCTCATGCCTGTCCTCCGTCCAGCACCTTGCCGCGCGCCACCACGTCCACGCCGTCGAGCCGCACCGTGCAGCGGCGCAGCGGAATGTCGATGTGGCAGGTCGTGGTGCGCTGGCCGCCCGCCTCGTTATTGGGGCCCAGCGAGAACAGGAAGTTGCCCTCGTAGGCGCGCGCGTCCATGCCGATCGTGGCCTCACGGTCGTACAGGCCCAGGGTCGTCCAGTGCGCGCGCGGCTGCAAGCCCCAGCCGATGTGCGAAATGGCATAGGCCTCGGGGTCGTGAAACGATGCCACGTATTCGCTCAGCAATTCGGCATGCACGCCGCCCTCGATGCGCGTCGCGTAGCCGTTCTCGACCGTCAGGCGGACCGGCTCGGCCACGTAGCACTTCTGCGGCAGCAGGATGTCGCCGCGGTCGAGCACGATGGTGCCGCTGGCGCCGCCCTCATTGGGAAAGGTCAGCACGAAGCCGCTGGGCCAGTGGTCCCAGCGGCCGGGTTCGTCGACGAACCCGTATTCACTGATGGCCGGGAACTCGCCCAGCGGGCAGCGCAGGTCGGTGCCGGCATCCGACACCACCGTCATCTCGCGCGCTTGCGACAGGCGCTTTGCCGCACGCTGCACCCGCGTGCGATCGGCCTCGGTGGGCACCAGGCGGGCCAGCACCTCGGGCGGCTCGACGGCCAGCAGGATCTTGGTTCCCGTTTGCAGGATTTCGTGCTGCTCGGGCGAGAACAGCAGCGTCATCAGATCCAGCACCAGGTCGCTTTCTTTCAGGGCCGCAATCGCGGCGCGGTTGCCGGTCAGGGGCGTGGTGCCCAGGTAGGCCAGCGAGTCGCGGCTGAGCGCCTTGTCGCCGTTGACCGGCGGCAAGTCCAGCCGGTTGACCACCGCGCCCATCGATTGCGCGGCGATCAAGGCCGTGGACAGGTTCTGGGGATGGGTAGCCGCACTGGTCAGGATGGTGACCGTCTGGCCGGCTTGCAGCTTGGACAAGCTCAGCACATGTTTCCAGGCGCTGATCATTTCGTGGTCGCTCACAGGCATGGTTCGCTCCTGTTCAAAGGGCAACGCCCAGGAAATCGCCGAACGCGGCGTAGAAGCCGGCCTCGTTGTCCCACGGGATCATGTGGCCGGCATTGGCTACCCGCACGTGCGCCACGCCAGGCGCCAGGCGCTGGATTTCGGCCACGTCGTCATCGCGCACCACCTCGCCGCGTTCGGCCGTGACCAGCAGGCCAGGCACTTGCAGCGCCGGCAGGTCGGCATGGATGTCGTCGGTATGAAAGCCCTCGAAGCTGGCCAGCACAGCGCGTTCGTCGCAGGTGTGCAGCCATTGGGCTCGCAGGCGCAATTGCTCGTCGGTCCACGAGGGGCAGAAAGCACGCATGGCTTGCGCGTCCATGCCATGGCGAGCCTGAGCCATGGAATCGACATACCACGGCAGTTGCGCCGGATAGGCGCGCCGGCCCGGTCCGGACACCGGCGGATCCACCATCACCAGGCGGACCAGCCCGGCCGGTGCCTGGCGCGCTGCCCGGATGCCGATGCGCGCACCCATCGAATGCCCTACCACGCTGTAGCGCGCCAGCCCCAATTCCCGGGCAAAGGCGATCACGTCGGCCGCCTGCGCATCCAGGCTGTAGTCCAGGCTGTCCGAGGCTTCGGACAGGCCCCGGCCGCGCACATCCAGCACATAGGTGTCGAATGCCTGGCCGAAGCGTGCGCCCACGAAGCCCCAGGTCGCGGCCGGGCTGGTAATGCCCGGTACGATGATCACCGGGTCGCGGCCGGCGCGTTCGCCGCCCTTGCCGCCGTAGCGCAGATAATGCTGGCGGATACCGTTGGCGTGCACATGCCCGCCGTATTGAAAAGTGCTCATGGCATGTCCTCCTTAATAGGCGCCCGACAGCAGGGCGCCCGCCCCCGGCACGACGGGTTCCAGGTCCAGTGCCTTGAGCATGGCGTACGTGGTGGCGATGGCGGCCGTGATCACCGGCTTGCCGGTCAGCGCCTCGACCTTGGCCACCGCGGGCAGCGACGGCATCTGCACGCAAGCCGACAGCACGATGGCATCGACCTCGCGCGTATCCATCTGCGCCACGATGTCGGGCAGGCGGGCCGGATCGTGCCGTCCCACATCCAGGTTGTCGGGGATCTCGAGCGCGCGGTAATCAAGCACGTCGTAGCCCTCGTTGCGGATGTAGTCCACGACCAGTTCGGTCAACGGCTTCATATAGGGCGCCACTACCACGATACGCCTGGCGCCGATCACCTGCAGCGCATGGACCAGCGCGCCCGCGCTGGTAATGACGGGCGCATCGGCGCCATTGGCCGCGGTGTGCGCCTTCAGGCGCTGTTCCGATACGCGGTGGTAGCCGTGGCCCATGGCCATGATGGCCACCAGGCAGGCATAGCCCAGCACATCCACGCGCGCATCGCTCAGCTCCACGGCGCAACGGTCGGACTCGGCGTCCATGGCGGCCAATTCTTCTTTCACCACTTTCTTCATGCGCATGCGGCTGGAATGGAAAGTGAACCGTTCGGGCCGGATCTGCTGGCGCGCGCCCAGCATGGCGGGAATCTCGGTTTCCATCGTGGTATTGGAACTCGGCACGATCTGGCCGATGCGGTAGATCTTCTGCATGTCGTCCTCCGGGGCGTCGAATCAGAGCTTGAACAGGCGCTGGGCGTTGCCGCGACAGACCAGCTCGAGCGTGGTCGGGTCCAGCGGCGCGGTTTCAATGAATTCCACCGCCAGCTCGGTGGATTCGTAGGGGTAATCAATAGAAAACATCACCGCTTCGGCGCCCATTTCGGCAATGGCCCCGACCAGCGTGGCGTGTGAGCACACGCCGGACGTCGTGATCAGCACGTTCGAGCCTATGTATTCGGACGGCTTGCGCTGCAGCTTGACGCCATACGGGTACGCGGCAAAACGGCTGTCGAAGCGCCAGCGCTGGAACGGCAGGCCCTCGCCCATGTGGCCCAGGATGATCTTCACGCCGGGGTAGCGGTCGAACACGCCGCCGAACACCAGGCGCAAGGTATGGGTGGCGGTTTCCACGCCCCAGCCCCAGGTGGCGCCCGCCAGCTCAGGGTGCCCCTGATACGCATGCGGCTCGGTGTAGGCGTAGAACGGGTGCAGATACAGCGGCACGTCCAGCGCCTGCAGGCGTTCCCAGAAAACATCGTAGGCCGGGTCGTCGTAGTAGACGCCGTTGGTATGGCCGTTGACCAGCGCACCCTTGAAACCCAGTTGTTCCACGCTGCGCTGCAGTTCGGCGGCGGCAGTGCTCGCATCGTGCATGGGCAAAGTGGCGAAAGCGCCGTACCGATCGGGGCGCGTGGCCACCTGGGCGGCCAGGAAATCATTGTTCTCGCGGGCCCGCTTCAGCGCCACGGCCGGGTCACGCTCGCCCTGCACGCCGGGGCCGGTCTGCGACAGGATGACATAGTCGATACCGGCGCGGTCCATCAGTTCCAGCCGCCCGGGTCCGAAGTCGGTCAGCCGGGCGCCCAGTTCGGCCGACGTGGCCGGGTCCAGGTGTTGCACGAACGCTTGTGAATAATCGCCAAAACCGACCGCCGTGTAGTGTTCCTCGAAGGCGATCTTGCGCACTGTAGTCATGCCTCTACTCCCCTGATGTCGGGCGGCCATGGGTAGCTGGGTCCGCCATATGCTCAGTATGCTGATGATATAAAAAAAAACTGCCCGCCCGGCTCCCTGTGCCGGCAAGGCCGGGCGAGCTGTGATTTACTTCAGTATACTGATTTTATAGTCAGCATACTGACAATTAACAGGCTTTTTTTGGGCCGGCAGGCGCAAGCCCGCCTTCATCTGGCCGGACGGCCAGCAATGCCTGCCTGAGCCGCATGGCCGGCTCGAAGCCCGCGGCTTCTTTCAGCGTGAAAAACGACAGCTGGGTGCGCCCCGTATCCAGTTCGCTGCCGCGCAGGGCGCGGATGCCATGGCTGTCCCGGTATCGGGCAATCAGGCGGTCGGGGCCTATGCTGACCAGCGGCCCCGTGGCCACCATGTGCACGCCCGTATGGATGGACGTGCACACGATGCGCGGGCGCGGCGCGGCCAGGCCATTGTTCAGGAACAGGCGCTGGAAGGCCGCATAGGTGCGCGAGCCCCGGTGCGGCACCACCCAGGGGCATTCGGCCAGGTCGGCCATGCGCACCTGCTTGCGCGCCGCCAAGGGATGGGCGGCCGAGGCGAACACCTGCATCCGCCCCGACCACAAGGGCTCGACGTGGATCAGGTCCAGGTTGACGGTCGAGGCTATGGTCTCGTCCAGCCAGCCGATAACGCAGTCCAGCTCGCCGGCCGCCAGCGCCGCGATCAACGTCACGGCCTCGGCTTCTTCGATATGCATATAGGGCAGCGCATCCTGCGCCAGCAAGCGCGTCAGGGCTTCGGGCAGTGCACTGAAGCCAACCAGTTGCACACATCCCACGCGCAGCATGGGCGCGCCCGCGGGCTGCTGCGCCGCGCCGATGGCGGCATTGACGGTGGCCATCGCAATGACCAGGCGGTCGCGCGCATGGCGCCCCGCCATCGTCAGGCGGCCACCGCGCGCATCGCGTTCGACCAGCCGCGCCCCAAACACTTCTTCGAGTTCACGCAGCAACAAGGTGACGGCGGGCTGGCTGATGCCCAGTTCGCGCGCTGCCGCGCCCAGCGAGCCTTCGCGGTCGATCACTTGCAGCAAGCGCAAGTGGCGCAGGCGTACGCGGTCCAGCCGGTACGCGGCAGACGGCGAAGCCGACCAGGCATCAGGTTGAGCTGGATGCAGGATACTCATACGAAAATTATATGAGCTAATGAGATCTTCATAATTGATGCTTAAGTCTGCGGTGCTGATAATCCTTGCATCCACCGCCGCAGCCCCGGACAAGATGGCGGCGACTTCAAGGAGACAACATGCGCGAACCATCAACTTCTACACGGCGCCAGTTCCTGCAAGGAACCCTGCTGGCCACCCTGGCCCTGGCGGGGGGCACGCCAGCCGGCGCCCAGCCCGCCTATCCCAGCCAGCCCATCCGGCTGATCGTGCCTTTCTCGCCCGGGGGTGCGGTGGATATCTATTCGCGCATCATGTCGCCCGAGCTAAGCAAGGAACTGGGCCAGACCATCATTGTGGAAAACCGCCCCGGCGCCAGCGGCAATATCGGCGCCGAACTCGTCAAGCGCGCACCACCCGACGGCTACACCCTGCTGGTGGGCAACATCGCCATCCTGGGCATCAATCCCGTCGTCTACAGGCACAACCCGATCGACCCGCTGGCCGACCTGACACCCATCACCAAGACGGTGAACGTCAATTACGTGCTGGTGGTCAACCCCCAGGTTCCGGCCCGTACCGCCGCCGAGCTGATTGCCTACGCCAAGGCCAACCCCGGCAAGCTTACCTACGGGTCGTCGGGTACCGGCAGCATGCAGCAAATGGCCGCCGAGCTGTTCCAGTCGCGCACCGGCACCAAGCTGCTGCACGTGCCTTACAAGGGCACCGGCGCCCTGGTGGGCGACCTGGTGGCGGGGCATGTGGACATGATCTTTGCCGACCAGGGCTCGATGATGCAGCAGGTCAATGCCGGCAAACTGGTGGTGCTGGGCGTGTGCGGCCTGACACGCCGGCCCGAATACCCCGACATCCCCACCATTGCCGAAGCCGCCAATCTGCCCGGCTTCGAAGCCGTGGCCTGGCAGGGCCTGGCCGGCCCCGCCGGCTTGCCCGCCCCCATCGTCGACAGATTGAACCAGGCTTTCAACAAGGTCCAGGCCGACCCGGCCATCAAGGCGCGCCTGGCTGAAGCCGGCTTGACCACCGATGCCGGCACGCCGGAGGCATTTCGCCAGTACATCGGCGACGAGCTGAAGAAATGGCGCAAGGTGGCCACCGACATCGGCATCTCGGTGGAATAAGCGGCGCGCCCATGACAGTACAGAAAGTCGAATGCTGGGTGTACCGGGCCCCCATAGAGCGGCCCGTTGCCGCGGCAGTGGGCAGCATGACCAACCGCCCCGCCGTGTTTGTACGTGTAAGCGCCAGCGACGGCGCCTGGGGCTGGGGCGAGGTGTTCTGCAACTTTCCCACCGTGGGCGCCGAACATCGGGCCCGGATCGTGCGCGCAATCATCGCGCCGCTGGTCGAAGGCATGCCCAGCGACCAGCCCACGTCCACCTGGCGCCATCTGACGCAGCGCCTGCGCCGCATGGCGCTGCAGTCCGGCGAACCGGGGCCGTTGGCGCAGGCCATCGCCGCCATCGACCAGGCGCTGTGGGACATGCAGGCGCGCCGCGCGGGCCTGCCGCTATGGCGCCTGCTGGCCGACACCCCGCAAGCCGATGGCCGCGTGCGCCTGTACGCCAGCGGGCTGGGGCCTGACAACGTGGCCGGCACCGCGCTGGCCAAACAGGCGCAGGGCTACACGGCGTTCAAATTCAAGGTGGGCTTCCAGCCTGACAAAGACATCGCCGATTTCCAGGCCATGCGCGATGCGCTGGGCCCGCATGCGCAGATCATGGTCGATGCCAACCAGGCCTGGGAACCCGATACGGCTCCGCGCCGCATTGCCGCGCTGGAACGCTACGAACCCTTCTGGATCGAAGAACCCCTGGCGGCCGACGAGCCGCTGGAGGTGTGGCGCAAGCTGGCCGACAGCACCCCGATAGCGCTCGCGGCGGGCGAGAACATACGCGGGCAGGCCGACTTCGCGGCGGCCGCCAACAACGGACATCTGCGCTTTCTGCAACCCGATGTGGCCAAGTGGGGCGGGATCTCAGGCTGCCTGGCGGTGGCCCGCCATGCGGAACAAGCGGGCCTGGTGTTCTGCCCGCACTGGCTGGGCGGCGGCATCGGCCTGGCCGCATCCCTGCAATTGCGCGCGGCGCTGGGCCCGGCGGGCCTGGTCGAGGTGGACGCCAACCCCAATCCGCTGCGCGAGCGGGTTTGCCCGCTGGGCAAGCTGGAAGATGGCTGGCTGCAGTTGCCCGACACGCCCGGCATCGGCGTCGAGCCGGACCTGGCGGCGCTGGAACCCTACCGCGTGGATTGACTATCGGGGGCTGGCCCACCGCCGCCGCCCGAAGCTAGAACGACTTCAGTGCCGTCCGGCTGTACTGGTTATTGGCCTCGACCAGCGTCGAGAGCAGCTTCATGAAGATTTCCTGGTTGCGCGGCGTCAGCGGTTCCAGCAGGCGCTGCTGGGCGCGCGCCATGCCCCCTTGCAGCAACCCCATGATGCGCAACCCTTCCTGGGTGATCACCGCTTGCCGCGAGCGCTTGTCGTTGGGATTGACGCGCCGCTCTACCAACCCGCGTTCCTGCAGCCGCTTGATCACATCGGCCGTGGTGGTGCGGTCCAGGCCCAGTTCCATGCCCAGCGCGGTCTGGTCCAGCCACGGGCTGAGCGACAGAGCCGTCAGCACCCCGTATTGCACGGGCGTGACGTTCTGCGTCTTGCACTCTTCGTAGAACAGCGCGTAGTGGATCTGGTTCAGCCGGCGCACCAGATAGCCTGGGCGGGACCACAACACCTGCTTGGCCGGGTCGAACACCGTATTGTCGGAAACCCGGGCCGTCCCGCGTGTCTTTCTGGTCTGGGGATTGTCTCGTTCCGGCATGGGAAGCCTGCCTTATATTGTTAGTACACTGAATATTACACCACCGCCATGACGCGACCTCGACCGGCTATTTGCGCCAGAACATGGGCGTGAACAGCACCACGACGGTCAGCAATTCGAGCCGGCCGATCAGCATCGCGAACGTGCATATCCAGGTCTGGAAATCGGTCAGTACCTTGAACGTTCCCATCGGCCCCACCGGCCCCAGCCCCGGTCCGGTATTGTTGACACTGGCGATCACGGCCGAGAACGCGGTGATGGGCTCCAGGCCCGACACCAGCATCAGGCTGGTCAATACGCCGATCGACAAGCCATATACCAGCATGAAAGCCAGCACCGATGCCATGACGCGCTGGTCGACCAGGCGCCCGCCCATGCGTATGGGGCTGACGGCATGCGGATGCAGCATGGTGACGAGTTCATTGCGGGCCTGCTTGACCAGCAGCACCGCGCGCACCATCTTGATGCCACCGCCGGTGGAACCGGCCGAAGTCACGAAACCCGACAACAGCAGCATGGTCAGCGGCGCCACCAGCGGCCATAAGGCGTAGTCGACATTGGCGAAACCCGTGGTGGTGGCCACCGAAATCGTGTTGAACATGCCATAGCGCAAGGCCTGCAGCGGCTCGGTATAGACGCCGCGGAAGTACAGGTAGCCCGAGATCGCCAGCCCCGCGCCCAGCATGATGACCAGGTATGGCACGGTTTGCGGGCACACCAGATAGGCCCGCAGGCTCCGCTGCCGCAGCGCGCTGAAATGGGTGGCGAAATTGATGCCGGCCAGGGTCATGAAGATCATGGCCACCATTTCGACCGCCACCGAATCGAAATAGGCGAAACCCTCGTCGCGCGTGGAAAAGCCGCCCAGGCCCATGGTCGTGGCGGTATGGCACCAGGCATCGAACCAAGTGAGCCCCACCCCCCGGTACGCCACCAGGCACAGCAGCGACAGGCCGAAATACACCGCGTACAAGGCCTTGGCCGTGTTGGCGATGCGCGGCGTCAGGCGCTCGTCTTTCATGGGGCCGGGTGTCTCGGCCCGCACCACTTGATGGCCGCCCACGCCCAGCAGCGGCAAGATCGCCACCGCCAGCACCAGGATACCCAGGCCGCCGATCCAGACCAGCGTGGCGCGCCACAGGTTGATGGACTGGGGCAGTTGGTCCAGGTTGGTCAGCACGGTGGCGCCGGTGGTGGTCAAGCCCGACATGGCTTCGAAATAAGCGTCGGTGAACGACAGCGGCAACCCGGCCCGGTCGAAATAGATCAGTAGCGGAATGGCCGCCAGCAGCGGCAGGCTGGTCCACACCACCGCCACCAGCAGGAAGCCGTCGCGCGCATGCAGCTCGCTGCGTCCGCGCCGGGTGGCCAACCAGACGGCACCGCCGCCCCCCAGGGCCAGCAGGAAGCCTTCGAGGAAAGCGGTGAAACCGGCGTCGTCGCCTACATAGGCCACCAGCAGCGGCAGCAGCATGGTCAGCGCGAACACCACCATGGTCAGGCCGGCCACATAGAAGGTTGCCAGCAGGCGTCTCATGCAATCTGCTCAGCGTGCGTGGCCGGTTGGCGCATCAATGGACCCGTCCGGATGTCAGAAGAAAGATGCCGATACCTGGAACAGCTTCTCGACGCGCCGCATCATCTGGCGCGACGGCACGAATACGATGACGTGATCGTCGGTCTGGATGACGGTGTCGTCGTCGGGCATCAGGATTTCATCGCCGCGGGCCAGGGCACCGATGCTGGCCCCCTTGGGCAGCCGGATGTCGCCGACGGCGCGCCCCACCACCTTCGACGTGGTGCGGTCGCCGTGCGCCACGGCCTCGATGGCCTCGGCCACGCCCTGGCGCAGCCGGTGCACGGCGGCAATGTCGCCGCGGCGCACATGGCGCAGCAGTTCGCTCATGGTGGCCTGCGACGGCGAGACGGCGATATCGATGTGGCTACCCTGCATCAGTTCGCCATAGGCCTGGCGGTTGATCAGGGCGATGACCTTGCGCGCGCCCAGCCGCTTGGCCAGCAGCGACGACATGATGTTGTCTTCGTCGTCGCTGGTCAGCGCCAGCCAGGTGTCCATGTCGCCGATGTTCTCGCGTTCGAGCAGTTCTTCATCGGTGCCGCTGCCATGCAATACCAGCACGCTGCTGGGCAGTTCGGCCGCCAGGTATTCGCAACGCTTGGCGTCGCGCTCGATGATGCGCACGCTGTAGCTTTCGTCGGCCAGCTGGCGCGCCAGACGCAGGCCGATGTTGCCGCCGCCGGCGATCATGACGCGGTGCACGGATTTTTCGGCTTCGCGCAGCTGCCGCACCGCGCGGCGGGCGTGGCGGGAATCGACCACCAGCACGACCTCGTCGCCGGGGGCGATGACGGTGCCATGGCCGGCCTGCAGCGGCCGGCCGTCGCGCACGACATCGACCACGCGGGCGGCCACGTCGGGCCACACGTCGCGCAGCTGCGCCACCGGATGGTGCGCCATGGGGCTGCCATGGCCGACCCGTACCGTGACCACGCTGATGCGGCCATCGGCGAATTCCACCACCTGCAGGGCCTCGGGGAACTCGATCAGGCTGTGCAAGTAGGTGGTAACGCTGCGCTCGGGACTGATCAGCGCGTCGATACAGAAGCCTTCTTCGCCCATCAGCTCGGGATGTTCGGCGAAATCGGGCATGCGGATGCGGGCGATGCGCCGCGGCACGTTGAACAACTGCCGCGTGATCTTGCAGCCCACCATATTGGCCGCATCAGAGGCCGAACAGGCAATGAACAAGTCGGTATCGGCGGCGCCGGCGGATTCCAGCACCGCCACCTGGGTGCCGTCGCCGTGCACCACGCGCAGGTCGAAACGTTCCTGCAAATAGCGCAGATGATCGACATTGGTGTCGATGACCGTGATGTCGTTCTGTTCCGACACCAGGTTTTCGGCCACGCTGGTACCCACGCGGCCGGCCCCCATGATGAGGATCTTCATGTGCCTCGCTTGCGCGCGGATTCGATGCCCAGCTGCTTGAGCTTGCGGTACAAGTGGGTGCGTTCCAGGCCGGTGCGCTCGGAAACGCGCGTCATGCTGTGGTTCTCGCGCACCAGGTGATATTCGAAATAAATGCGTTCGAATTCGTCGCGCGCCTCGCGCAGCGGCTGGTCTAGGGCAATGGAGCCCAGCTTGCCGCTGGACAGCGGGGCAGCCTCTGCCACGGCCGGCATGGCAGCCAGCGCGGTGGGGGGATCGAGCTCGTCTTCGAGTGGCACCGCCGGTGCGGACGGCACCAGCGGCGTGGCGGCCGAGGTTGCATGCGGCATGCGCCCGCGCGCCAGGCCGGCGGCAATGGTCTTGAGCAGGCGCTGCAGCGTGATCGGCTTTTCGAGGAAATCCATGGCGCCAATGC
>DASPIV010000467.1:0-3312 GCA_035628955.1 Bordetella sp. | reverse complement strand
GCGCTCGTCGTTGCTGGAGAACATCGAGCAGCTCGCCAGGACGAGCAGGCTGGCAGCCAGGGCGGCACCGCGCCACGCGCGGCCAAAACGGAAGTTAGGCATACGGTCAGGCTCCGCTGAGGGCATCCAGTTTCAGTTGCACGGCTTGCCGCAGGGGATCGGCGGCGCCGAGTTCATCGAGCGCAGCTTGCCATGCCTTGCGGGCATCTTCCGGCTTGCCCTGCGCGGCCAGGATATCGCCGCGGCGATCGGCATACAGCGCGGCAAAGGCCGGCGGCGGATTGTTGAGCTGCGCCAAGGCAGCGTCGTACTGCTTCTGGTCGAGCAACAAGCCGGCCAGGCGCACACGCGCCACGGGCTGCAGCGCCGCATGCTTGGACTGCGCAGCCAGCCATTCGAGCTGTTCGCGCGCACCGGCCGCATCGCTTTGTTGCTTGAGCGCATGGGCGGCAACCAGGGCGCCGCGCGCGGCGTAGCCGGTGGACGGATAGTCGCTGCGCAGGGTCGAGGCCGCGGCCTTGATACGGACCGCGGAATCGGCACCCCCCAGGCGCGCGGCGTCTTCGAGCGCCTCGAAATAGCCCATGGCCTGGTTGGCCCGGTGCGCCTGGTAGGCCTTCCAGCCCCACCAACCGCCCCAGGCCAGCGCGGCGATGGCGGCCAGGGTGACCACCAGTGTGCCGTAGCGCGCCCACCAGGCCTTGATTGCGTCGAGTTTTTCCTGTTCTTCGAGATCGTATGCCATGCTAACCCTTGGATTTCAAAACGTCGGCCAGACGGTCCAGCGGGACCTGCCGCTGCGCGGCCTCGCCGGCCGCATCGGTACGCAGGAACTTGACGCTGGCGGCCCCGGCGGCCACTTCATCGCTGCCAAGGATAACCGCAACGCGGGCCCCACTGGCGTCGGCCCGCTTGAACTGCGACTTGAAGCCGGACGAGCCGGCATGCACGAGGACCGACAGCCCGGCATCGCGCAATTGTTCGCCGACCCGCGCGGCCAGACGCTGCGCCGCATCGCCCTGATGCACGACGTAGACTTCGCATTCGGGCGCGGCCGTGAATGGCACGGTTTGTTCCCAGAGGTCGAGCAGGCGTTCCATGCCGATGGCAAAACCGACGGCGGGTGCGGACTTGCCACCCAGCAGTTCGACTAGGCCGTCGTAGCGGCCGCCGCCGCAGACAGTGCCCTGCGAACCCAGGCGGTCGGTGACCCATTCGAAGACGGTCAGGTTGTAGTAGTCGAGCCCGCGCACCAGGCGTGGGTTGAGCCGGTATTCGATGCCCGCATCGGCCAGCAGCTGGCACAGGCCGTTGAAGTGGGCGCGCGATTCGTCGCCCAGGAAGTCGAACAGGCGCGGCGCACTGTCGGCCATGGCCTGCATGGCGGGATTCTTGGTGTCGAGCACCCGCAGGGGATTGCTGTACAGGCGCCGCTGGCCGTCTTCGTCGAGAATGTCGCGGTGACGCTCCAGGTGCTCGATGAGCGCAGCCCGATGTGCGGCGCGCTCGGCCGGCTGGCCCAGCGAATTCAGTTCCAGCCGCACGTCGGTCAGGCCCAGCAGCTTCCACAGGCGCGCCAGCATGACGATGAGTTCGCCGTCGACGTCGGGGCCGGCAAAGCCCAGGGCTTCAACGTCGATCTGGTGGAACTGCCGATAGCGGCCGCGCTGCGGGCGTTCATGGCGGAATACCGGGCCAATGCTGTAGACCCGCTGCGGCCGGTCGTACAGCAGATTGTGCTCGATACTGGCGCGTACGACCCCGGCGGTCATTTCGGGCCGCATCGTCAACGAATCGCCGTTGAGCGCATCGGTGAAGGTGTACATCTCTTTCTCGACGATGTCGGTGACTTCGCCTATGCCGCGCGCGAACAGCCGCGTGTGCTCGAGCACGGGAGTGCGTACGTTGCGATAACCGTAGCCATGCAGCCACCCGCGCACAATCTCTTCGAAGCGTTCCCAGCGCGCGCCGTCGCCAGGCAGTATGTCGTTCATGCCGCGTATGGCGGCGACTTTCTGGAAAGCTTGCGTCATCTTTTTCATGCCGCGACGGCTCGCTCCGCGGCGCGCCTGGCGGCTCAGCCCTTATTTTCAGTGAGTGGCCTGCGCGCCGTAGCGGCGCGCGACGTAGTCTTCGACAATGGTCTGGAATTCTTCGGCAATACGGTCGCCCTTGAGGGTGACGGTGCGTTCGCCGTCGACGAACACCGGCGCCGCCGGCACTTCGCCCGTACCCGGCAAGCTGATGCCGATATCGGCATGGCGGCTTTCGCCTGGCCCGTTGACCACGCATCCCATGACCGCGACGTTCATGCTTTCGACGCCGGGATAGCGGGCCCGCCACAGCGGCATCTGGCGGCGCAGGTACGACTGGATGCTGTCGGCCAGTTCCTGGAAGAACGTGCTGCTGGTGCGTCCGCACCCCGGGCAGGCCACGACCATGGGCGTGAAGGCCCGCAGGTTCATGGTTTGCAGGATTTCCTGCGCCACAATGACTTCGCGGGTACGATCGCCGCCCGGTTCGGGAGTGAGCGAAATGCGAATGGTGTCGCCGATGCCTTGCTGCAACAATACTGCCAGCGCGGCCGTCGAGGCGACAATGCCTTTGCTGCCCATGCCGGCTTCGGTCAGGCCCAGGTGCAGCGGGTAGTCGCAACGCGCCGACAGGTCGCGATAAACGGCAATAAGGTCTTGCACATGGCTGACCTTGCACGACAGGATGATGGCATCGCCGCGCAGGCCGAGTTCTTCGGCGCGCTGCGCATTGCTGATGGCGGATATCACCAGGGCGTCGCGCATGACGGCCTGGGCTTCCCAGGGCTGGGCGCGGCGGCTGTTGTCGTCCATCTTGCGCGCCATGAGTTCGTGGTCGAGGCTGCCCCAGTTGACGCCGATGCGCACCGGCTTGTCGTAGCGGCAGGCCACTTCGATCATCTGGGCGAAGTTGTCGTCGCGGCGCTTGCCGCCCCCCATGTTGCCGGGGTTGATGCGGTACTTGGACAGTGCCTGGGCGCAATCGGGAAACTGCGTCAGCAACTTGTGGCCGTTGTAGTGGAAATCGCCGACGAGCGGCACCGGCACGCCCATGCGGTCGAGCTGTTCGCGGATGGCGATGACTTCGCGCGCGGCTTCGGGCGTATTGACGGTGATGCGCACCAGTTCGGAGCCGGCCTGGGCCAGTTCCTTGACCTGGATGGCGGTGGCGATGGGGTCGGCGGTGTCGGTGTTGGTCATGGACTGCACCACGACCGGCGCCGGGCCGCCGATGAGAACCTGGCGGTCACCCCATTTCACGGAAACCGAACGCGTCGGT